>NZ_JBFUHU010000070.1:0-18639 GCF_056402235.1 Cellulomonas sp. P4_B5_2 | reverse complement strand
ACCCCGCACGGGGTCGACGCCGTCAGGGGACCGGCGCCGGGGTGGGCGGGACGGAGAACGTGATCGACACCTCGGTGCTGTCGGTGAACTGCGCCGACGTCGAGCCCACCAGCGGGCTCAGCAGCGCGGCCACGGCGAACGCGAGCGCGACACCGAGGCGCACGAGGCCGGCACGGTCGACGGACCAGAAGGACCGGGGGTCAGGGGCGACGTCGTCGCGCTCAGTCGAGGAGGAGCTCATCGACCCTCCTGTCCATGTGGTCCGTGCGCACCGGGCTCGCACGACGGGCGCGCCGCGCGTCGCCGATGGCGAGCAGCTCGAGCGTAGCGAGCGCGACCAGCGGCGGGACGAGCATCGCCGCGCGTCCTTGCGCGGATCCGGCCCACTGCAGCACCCAGCCCCAGCCCCTGTGCACCGCGAGCTGCACGCCGCGGATCCTGCCGATCGGGGTCGCGTTGACGTCGGGCTCGGCGTTGGCGTCCCCCTTCGTCACCACGTACGACTTGGTGAGCTGCTCCCCGGCGGCGTTCAGCTTGGGCACCATCTTGCCCGTCGCCTCGTCCTGGCGGAGGTCGGGCAGCTTGCGCAGCGCCACGATGCGGTGCGTGACCAGGTCGGTGGTGCCGATGGGCCAGAACGAGATGACCTGACCCACCTTGAGGTCCGACTCGTCGGCGATCGCGCGGAGCACCACCGCGTCACCCGCGTCGAACTTCGGTGCCATGGAGCCCGACGTCACGATGAGCAGGCGCTGGCCGTGCGCCTGGAACCACAGCGGCACCGCCAGCGAGGTGGCGTAGGCCGCCCCGCAGATGATGACCACGGTCCAGAGCGCGACGCCGAGGAGCCGGCGCCACGTGGGCTTCGGGGCACGAGTGCGCCGCCGACCGATCACGCGCGGCGCGCGTCGGTCGACGGTTGGGGCGTCTCGTTGCCCGTCCGACCAGGGGGCCATCAGGCTCAGGTGTTGTTGGCCGTCTGCTCGGCGTTGAAGAGCAGGGTGAGCTCGACGCCGGAGTCCTGGTACTCGTTGCCGGCGGACGAGGGGAAGTCGACCCGCGCGCAGAGCCACTCGCTCGGCTTGCCCGCGTTGAGCACCCGGTCGCCGGTCTGGGACAGCTGAGCGGGGTCGCCCACCAGGATCGTGGTCGTCGCGGGCCACGGGGTGATCGTCCCGGGCAGGTTGAGCGGTGTGCCCGCCGTGTTGGTGGCGTTGCAGTCGGCGGCCGCGGCGACCGGGAACATCCGCAGCTCGAGGACGTTCGCCAGGTTGGCACCCGTCGCCACCGCCGTCGTGCCGTCGGTGCCCTCGACGGCGGGGCTCCCGGCGGGTCCGGCAGTCGGGACCGCGCTGTACGAGATCGCGTACCGGAGCTCCAGGGAACCCGTGCTGGAGACCAGCAGCGGTGCGAAGGTCGTCGCTCCGGGGTTCAGGTTCTGCGGCGCGAACGCGAAGGCGGTCGTCGAGCCGACGACCAGGTCCACGGTGCCGCTCTGGATCTCGGCCGACACGGTGTCGTTGTCGGTGAAGATGGCGGACGTCGTCAGCGTCGTGGCACCCACCGCAGCGAGACCGACGATCGCCACGGTGGTCCAGAGACGCCGACGGCGCGGTGCGTCGTGGTGCACCGGGGCGGGGTCGATCATCTCCTGGAGCAGGTCGTCCATCATGCGGGAACCCCCCTTGGGGCGAGAGTCGAGACTGTTGTATCGGCACCTCGGGGCCCGACTTGAGACGAAAGCACGATACTCACCCGATCGAGTTGTCTGCGCCCGGCGCGCCAGGTGGTCGCGGTGGGCGCGCCCGCCGGGTGCTGGTGGTGGGGGTCGTCGCAAGCGCGACCCCGCTGCGCGTGCCCCGGCCGCGTCGCGGACGCGGCACCGACTGGGTCAGCGGGAGGTCGTCGGGCGGGACGGCCTGCGAGTAGAGGAAGCCCTGGGCCTGGTCGACGCCGAGCCGCCGCAGGATCACGGCCGTGGACTCGTCCTCGACGCCCTCGGCGACCACCCGCAGGTCGAACGAGTGCGCCAGGTCCACCATCGCCTGCACCACGACCTCCGAGCCCTCCCGTCCGTCGACCCCGAGGTCCGCGACGAACAGCCGGTCGATCTTCAGCTCGTCGACGGGCAGGTCCCGCAGCTGGGAGATGGACGTGTTGCCGATCCCGAAGTCGTCGATGGCCACGCGGATGCCGAGCGCGCCCAAGCGCTCGAGCACCGGGACCACCCGGGACGGGTCGGCGACGAGCGCGGTCTCCGTGATCTCGACCTCGAGCAGGTCCGGCGGCACGGAGTGCTCCTCGAGCAGCGACTCGATGAGGTCGACCACCGCCGCGGTCGTCACGTCGTGCGCCGAGAGGTTCACCGCCACCGGGGTCGCGCGGCCCGCGACGCGCCACGCGGCCAGCTGCGTCACGCACTCGGTGAGGGCGTACCGCGTCACGTCGTGGATGAGGCCGGACTGCTCGGCCAGGGGGATGAACGTGGTGGGCGGCAGCACGCCGCGCGTCGGGTGCACCCAGCGCATCAGAGCCTCCAGCCCGACGGTCTTGCCCGTCGCCAGCTCGATCTTGGGCTGGTAGTGCATGCGCAGCTCGCGCGGGGCGTCCGCCATCGGGGTCAGCGCGCGGTGCAGGTCGCCCAGCAGGACCAGGCGGGCCGGCGACGAGTCGTCCTCGTCGGCCGAGTACACCGAGACGCCCGTGCGGCGGTGCTTGGCGGCGTACATCGCCACGTCCGCGGTGCGCATCAGCGACGACGGGTCGGTCGCATGGTCGGGCAGGCAGGCCACACCGACCGACGTGTCCACGTGCAGCGGCAGCTCGCCGAGCATGAAGGGCGGGACGAACAGGCCGCGCACCCGGCGGGCCAGCCGCTCCGCGTTGGCCACCGAGCGCACGTCGGGCAGGAGGATCGCGAACTCGTCGCCACCGAGCCGCGCCACGATGTCCTCGTCCCGCAGCGCTCCCCGCAGCCGCTCCGCGACCTGCTCGAGCAGCTCGTCGCCGCGGTCGTGGCCGAGCGAGTCGTTG
The DNA here is from genome assembly GCF_056402235.1 of Cellulomonas sp. P4_B5_2. Lineage (NCBI taxonomy): Bacteria > Bacillati > Actinomycetota > Actinomycetes > Micrococcales > Cellulomonadaceae > Cellulomonas > Cellulomonas sp. P4_B5_2. The sequence goes on along the minus strand of NZ_JBFUHU010000070.1, from coordinate 15,606 downwards.
ATGTCCTTGAACCGGTCGATGTCTAGGAGCATCAGGCCGACCCGGGAGCCGGTCTCCTCCGCCTCGAGGATCGTGCGGCGCATACGCTCGGCGAGCATGCGGCGGTTGGGCAGGCCCGTGAGCGAGTCGAGCAGGGCGAGCCGGGCGTTCTCCAGCGCGGTCGCCTGCAGCCGTCGGGACGCCGTCCACACCGTCCGGAACAGGACCGTCCAGAGCGCGAGGAGGCCGACGGCCACCACCAGGGACACGGTGCGGACCGCGTCGGCGAGGGCCACGCTGGCGGCGTCGTGGTTGAGCATCACCTCGGCCGCGCCGACCACGTCGTCGCGCGGCCGTGCGGGGTCGCGCTCCGCGGTCTCGCTCGCACGCACCGGCACGTAGACGTCCAGGACGCGCCGCTCGGTCCCGCCCTCGCCCTCGACCTCGGAGCCGCGCACGTCGGTGATCACGCGGGCGCTCGGCCGGCCGTCCTTCTGCGTCACCTGGTCGAGCCGGGCGCCGTCGGGGAACCCGGTCGTGGTCTGGTCGGCGGAGCTGTAGATGAGCGAGCCGTCGAGCGCCCACAGGCGCAGCTCCACCAACCGCTCGCCGAACCCGGCCGTCGCGGCCTTCACGGCGTCCTTCTGCTCGGGGGTGAGCGCGTCGGGCGTCACGTAGGAGTCGGTCGGCACGGTGGCGTTGGCGTACGACGTCACGGTCTCCGCGGTCGCGATGCCGTCCCGCACCGACTGCTGGCTCATCACGCTCCAGGTCACCGCGACGAGCGCGAGCCCGAGCACAGCCATGGCCGCGAGGCTGATGACCGCGAACGATCGCGTCAGCGGCCAGCGACGGCGGGTTGCTCTTGGCACGCGGGACCTCGTGAGCTGGGGCGAGCGCGGGTCGGGAGGGGGCCGCGCTGAGGCGAGAGTATGCGTTCTGTCCGCCCGACAGCGACATCCCAGGTCAGAGAGATTGCCCCGGCGCGTCGGGAACGTCCGTCCCCGCTCGGCGGTTACATCGGACGCCAACTTCCCCAGGAGGATCCGATGACGTACGAGGTGACCAAGACCGACGAGCAGTGGGCCCTGGAGCTGGAGCCGCAGGAGTTCGCCGTGCTCCGGCGCGCCRGGACCGAGCGGCCCTGGACGGGCGAGCTGCTGGACGAGAAGCGGACGGGGGTCTACCGCTGTCGGGCGTGCCGCAACGAGCTGTTCCGCTCCGACACCAAGTTCGACTCGCACTGCGGCTGGCCCAGCTTCTTCTCGCCCCTGGCGGGCGACCGGGTGGAGCTGATCTCCGACCGGAGCCTCGGCATGGTCCGCACCGAGGTGCGCTGCGCGAGGTGCGGGTCGCACCTCGGGCACGTGTTCGACGACGCCCCGCAGACCCCCACGGGCGACCGGTTCTGCATGAACTCGGTGAGCCTGACCTTCGAGGCTGACGCCTGAGCGCACCCGCGCACGGGCTCGTTMGGGGTGTCCTCCGGCGCGCCGGACCCGACACCCCGAACGGGCGACGTCCAGATGGTCGACACGTGTGAAGTCCGGGCGCTCGGATGCCGATAATGCACGCGTGGAGGATGTTCTGACGGTGCGGCGGTGGAGGCGGTACGGCGCCGACCGTCTCTATGTCACGCAGGAGTCCGGCGCCCGCGTCGGATCGGTCGACCTGCAGTCCGGCGAGGTCGTGGTCGACGACCCGCTGCTCGAGAGCGGCCTGCGCCGCGCTGCGCAGGCGTACCTGCGCGCCGACGTGTCCGAGCTGGCACTGAGCATGCCGACCACCGCCGTCGGAAACCTCCACCCGGTCGACGAGGCAGCGCTGCAGGCGTGGCTCGGCGGCGAGGACTGGGACGCGATCGACCTGGCGGCCCGGCGGGGAGAGCGCGGCAGCTCGGTGCGCACCCGGCTGGAGCGGCTGGGCGACGAGGGCTGGCAGGTCATCCACGACGTGCCGCTCGGCCGGCAGGGCAGCCTCGTCCAGCACCTCCTCATCGGTCCGGCCGGCATCTTCACCGTCGCCGAGCGCCGGCACCCGGGCCAGCGCGTCGTCGTCGAGGGCCGCACGCTGGAGGTCGACGGCCGGTCCATGTCGTACCTGCGCGACGCGCGGCTCGAGGCCACCCGCGTGCAGGGCGCGCTCCTGGCGGCCGCGTGCGCGGCGATCACCGTCCGCGGTGTCGTGGTGGTGCACGGCGACCTCGAGGTGCGCACGGTCCAGCCGGGGCACGACGCGTTCGCCATCGCACGCCAGGACGTCCAGGCCGTCTTCCGCGCCATGCCGGTGCGGCTCGACCCGGCGCGCATCGCGGCGATCGCTCACGTCGCCCGCCAGCGGTCGACCTGGTCGCACTGACTGCGCCCTCCCGGTGGCAGGGCCTGGGTGTTGACACCCCATGGCTGCGGTGATCTGCTGAAACGCTCCCACCCCCCCGGGTGGTGATGCAGCGCCCTCCGTGCTTTTGCCGCCAGGATGTCCCCGTGGTCGACGAACAGTTCCGCCAGCTCGAGCGAGAGCTCGGCCTCCTCCTGCGCCGCGCGCAGGCGTCCTCGGCAGCGATCTCGCGAGACGTCCATCCCGACCTCGAGCCCGCCGCCTACTCGCTCCTGGCACTCATCGCCGCGTCGCCCGGGGTGCGGGCGAGCGATCTCGCCATGAACATCGGCGTCGGGCGAGGCACCATGTCCCGCCAGCTCGCCCGCCTCGGCGCCCTCGGGCTGGTGTCCCGGCGGCCCGATCCGGACGACTACCGGGGTCAGCTCCTCGAGCTCACCGACGAGGGTCAGCGCCGCTTCGAGAGCGCCCAGCAGGCCCGGCGGACGTTCCTGCGCCAGGCGCTGACCGGGTGGGGCGAGGCCGACGTCGCGGCGCTGGCCACCCAGCTCGGCCGGCTCAACTCGGACCTCGCAGCCGCCCGCCGCACGCACTGACAACACGGACGCGCCCCCCGGTCCGAGACCGAGGGGCGCGTCCGTGTCCGCGGTCAGTCGCGCGCCGCGACCCGCTGCTCGTCGGTCAGCGTCTCCAGCTCGGCGTCGACTGCCGCCTCGGACGTGGCCGGAGCGAGCATCGCGGCCTCCTGCTCCAGGAGCTGCTCGATGCCCGAGCGGTTGCCCAGCGGCACCTCCTTGAGGAACAGGACGGCGATCAGCGAGATCAGCGCGACGGGCGTGGCCACGAGGAACAGGTCCGCGACCCCGTTGCCGAACGCCTGCTCGACGACCATCCGGATGTTCTCCGGGAGCGTCGACAGGTCGGGGATCGCACCGTCGGAGCCCATCGCGGTCGGGTCGATGCCGATCGCCACGAGACCCTTGGCCATCAGGTCCGTGACCCGGTGGGAGAGCACGACGCCCAGCGCGGACACGCCGAGCGCGCCGCCGAGGGTGCGGAAGAACGCGACGGTCGAGGTGCCGGAGCCGACCTCCCGGACGTCGAGGGTGTTCTGCACGGCGAGCACGAGGTTCTGCATGAGCATGCCGACGCCCGCGCCGATGATGACCAGGTACAGCGAGACCAGCGTGAAGCTCGTGTCGAAGTGGATGGTGCCCATGAGGCCGGTGCCCGTGGTGAGCAGGACGGCGCCGGCGATCATGAACTTCTTGTACTTGCCGGTGCGGCTGATGATCTGCCCGGAGATCGTCGAGGAGACCAGCAGGCCGACGATCATCGGGATGGTGAGCAGGCCCGACTCGGTCGGGGTCTTGCCGCGGGCCAGCTGCATGTACTGGCTGAGGAACACGGTCGTGCCGAACATGGCGACGCCGACCGCGATGCTGGCGACGACGGCGAGGACCAGCGTCCGGTTCGTGAACAGGTGCAGCGGGATGATCGGCTCGGCGGCGCGGGACTCGACCCACACGGCGAGCGCGAGGGCGAGCAGCGAGGCGCCGAGCATGGCGGCGGTCTGCCAGGAGGCCCAGTCGAACGAGGTGCCGGCGAACGTGATCCACAGGAGCAGGGTCGCGATGCCGATCGACAGGAGCGTGGCACCGGCGTAGTCGATCTTCACCTGGCGCGACTTGCGGGCGGGCAGGTGCAGGGTCCGCTGGAGCACGATGATCGCGGCGACGGCGAACGGCAGGCCGAGGAAGAAGTTCCAGCGCCAGCCGGCGCTGTCGGTGATGACGCCGCCGAGCAGCGGGCCGCCGACCATGCCGATGCCCATCACGGCGCCCATGAGGCCCATGTACTTGCCGCGCTCGCGCGGGCTGATGATGTCGGCGATGAGGACCGTGCCGAGCGCGGTGAGGCCGCCGGCGCCGATGCCCTGCAGGGCGCGCATGCCGATGAGCATGCCGGTGTCGTGCGAGAACCCGGCGAGGGCGGAGGAGAGCACCGAGATCGCCAGCGCGAGCTGGATGAGCAGCTTGCGGTCGACGAGGTCGGCCAGCTTGCCCCAGATCGGGGTGGAGATGGTGGTGGTGAGCAGGGTGGCGGTGACCACCCAGGTGAAGGCGGACTGCGTGCCGTCGAGGTCGGAGATGATCCGCGGCAGCGACGAGGACACGACGCTCGTCGCCAGGATCGAGACGAACATCCCGAGCAGGATGCCCGAGAGGGCCTCGAGGACCTCGCGGTGGGTCATCTTCGGGGCGATCTCGGCGGTGCTGGTGGGCGTGGGGGTGGTGCTGGACATGGTCTCGCTCTCGTGGGTGCTGGCAGGGAGACCCGGCGGCGGCGGCAGGTCGGGAGGGTGGTTCAGGCGGAGGTGAGGACGCCCGCGGTGTCCATGGGGACCGCGAAGCGGGAGACGGACTCGCCGAGCCGGTCCAGGGTGGCGGCGGCGTCGAGCAGCTCGTCGAGCGACCAGTCGGCGAACACCTCGGCGGCGCGCCGGCCGAGTGCGGCCGCGATCTCCACCGCGAGCGAGCGCCCGGCGGGGGAGAGCTGGATCGTGCGGGCGCGGCGGTCGTCGTCCGCGACCGCGCGCTCGACCAGGCCGTCGTCGACCAGCTGGCTCACCTGGCGGCTGGCCACCGAGATGTCGACGCGCAGGATGTGCGCGAGGTCGCTCACCTGGAGGGTGCCGCGGTGCTGCAGGATCCGGACGATCGCGAGGGTGCCCTTGGAGCACCCGATGTCGCGCGCCACCCCCAGGGACGACTCGCGCAGCGCGCGGTTGAAGGCCTCGACCGACCGCAGCAGCGTCTGCGGGGGCGTCTCGGGCTGGGCGGACGGCATGGAGCTCCTTTTGTTGCTTGATGCAACCATACGATAGATAATTGCTTCAAGCAACCGAAGGTTGAGGTTATTCCACGACGACGCGGCCGGGCCCGTGGAGGGGCCCGGCCGCGCGCGGTGGGTCGTGCGTCAGGCCGGCGTGGAGGTGCCCCGACGACTCCGGTCCACCTTGACGCCCTCCATGTCCTCGAGCTCGATGCCCTTGGTCTCGGGCACCTTCCAGAGCGTGAAGAAGAACGAGAGCGCCGCGAAGATCGCGTACATCAGGTAGGGGATCGACGCGCCGAACGCCGCCAGCATGGGCGGGAACGACACCGTGATCAGGAAGTTCGCGATCCACTGCGCAGCCGCGGCCACACCGAGAGCCGCGGCACGGATGCGGTTGGGGAACATCTCCCCGAGCAGGACCCACACCAGCGGACCCCACGTGGCACCGAAGAAGACGACGAACAGGTTGGCGGCGATCAGGGCGATGACGCCCCACGAGCCGTCGAGCGTGACGTCCTCGCCGGACCCCGACGACTGCGTGAACGCCAGCGCCATGATGCCGAGCGTCACCGCCATGCCTGCGGACCCGGTGAGCAGCAGCGGCCGGCGCCCGACCTTGTCGATGAGCGCGATCGCGATGAACGTCACCAGCACGTTGGTGATCGACGTGATCGTCGAGACCATGAACGACTGGCTCTCCTCGAACCCGACCGCCTGCCACAGGGTGGTCGAGTAGTAGAAGATCACGTTGATCCCGACGAACTGCTGGAACACCGACAGCAGGATGCCGATCCACACCACCGGCAGGAGACCGAAGCGCGGGCCCTTGAGGCTCGCCTGGGACTCCAGCTTCTTGTCGGTCTCGATCGTCTTCTCGATCTGGGCGACGTGGGCCTCGACGTCGTCGCCCTCGGCCAGCGTCGTGGCCAGCACTGCCTTGGCCTCCTCGCGCTTGCCGGTGGCGATGAGGTAGCGCGGCGACTCGGGGATCCGCAGGGCGAGGATGCCGTACACCGCGGCGGGGATCACCGCGACGATGAACATCCAGCGCCACGCCTCGAGCCCGAACCACAGGTCCTCGGCCGCACCGCCCGCGGACGTCGCCAGCAGCTGGTCGGAGAGGAGCGCCGCGAAGATACCGAGCGTGATCGCGAGCTGCTGCAGCGAGCCCAGCCGGCCGCGCATCGCCGCCGGGGCGATCTCCGCGATGTAGGCCGGCGCGATCACGGACGCGATGCCGATGCCGATGCCCGCCATCACGCGCCACAGGACCAGGTCCCACGCGCTGAACGCGATGCCGGACAGGATCGAGGACACGAAGAACAGGACCGCGCCGAGGAACATCACCCGGGTGCGGCCCCACCGGTCGGCCAGCTTGCCGCCCAGCCACGCGCCGAACGCGCAGCCCAGGAGCGCGATGGCGACGACGATGCCCGTGACGGCAGGGTCGATGTCGAACTCGCCCTCGATCGCGTTGACCGCGCCATTGATGACCGAGCTGTCGAAGCCGAAGAGAAAGCCACCGACCGCGGCGGCGACCGCGAGCCCGATGGCCTTGTTCTTGTACGGGTGCGGCGGTACGGCCGAACCGCCCGTCGCCCCCTGCGGCGACCCTGACGCGTGGGACATGTCGGTACCTCCGTGGCGCCCCCGGGCCGCTCCCGGGGAGTCATCCCCACCTTGGACCTCACCCGGTGAGCGCGCACCTCGGAGGCGTGCCTGCTGGCTGCGGCCCGCGGTCCGGTGCAAGATCGTCCGATGGACGGGACAGGCGGTGGAGGGGCGAAGCGCCCTCGTCGACCCGCCATGCTCGATCCCGCGCAGGCCGAGGAGCTCCCCGGCGGGTACGACCCCGCGCTGCGCAACGAGGCGGCGCACACCACCGCGGCCGCCCTGGTGCACCAGGGGCGCGCGAACACCGACCCCGAGGTCGTGGCCCGGCTCGTGTCGCTCGTCGAGCGGGAGGGGCTCGACGTCGTCGCGGCCCTGTGGTCCGAGAGCCAGGCCGACAGCCTCCCCGGCGCCCTATGGCGCTTGTACCTGCTGCGGGAGTGGGTCCGGCGCGATCCTGCGACCGTCGCCGACCGGTACCGGCTCGGCGTCGCGGCCGCGCCGGTGCACGACGCGGTGGCCGGCGTCGCGGACGCCCCCGGGCCTGCCGACGTCCGGGTGGTCGCCGACGCGGTCCTGTCGGGGGTCTACACGGGCGAGCTGGACGTCGCGCTCGAGCGAGCGGCCGCGTTCTGCCGGGTGCTCGCCACGGGTGCCGCGTTCGACGCCGACCACCTAGACGACATCGACCCCACCGGGGCCGTCCGGCTGACCCGCGGCGCCGCCTCGCTCGTGCGCACCGCCGAGGAGCTGGAGCACGCCGCGTCGCTGTGGCGGGCGGGTCGGCTGGAGTGACGTCGCCCACGCCCGCGGATCGGCCACGGGTGAACCCGCAGGTAGCGCACCGGTCGCCCGTCTGCGGCACCCGAGGTCCCACGTCTCGACCCGGGAGCGGGCGTACGATGAGCGGCGACGTCGGGCCGCGGTAGCCCCGGGCTCCATCTCAAGCCGCTTCGAGCGGCCACGCGCCGAGAGGCGCTCCGCGGTCCGGCGTCGCACACCCTCTCCGAGGGTTCAGGGCGGACCCACAGGCGCCACCTGGCTGTCACCAGGCGTCCATGCGCACGATGGCGTGCGTTAGGCAATCGACCCAGCGTGTCCTAGCCTGATCCCGCCCTTCCTCCCTGGCTTTCCCCCCTCCCGCCCTGTCTTCCGGAGCCCGCTGTGCGCCTGCGCCTCACCCCGCGCGACACCACGTTCTTCGACTTGTTCGCCGCCCAGGCGATCCATCTCGTCACAGGAGCCAACCTCCTCGGCGAGATGCTCGGAGCCGACCGCCCGACGCGCAAGGAGATCGGCAAGCGCATCGCCGAGGCCGAGCACGAAGCCGACGACGCGACCCACTCGATCATGCGGCGGCTGAACCAGACGTTCGTCACCCCGTTCGACCGGGACGACATCTACAACCTCGCGTCGAGCCTCGACGACTGCATGGACTTCATGGAGGAGGYCGCGGACCTCATCGTCCTGTACAAGGTCGACGCGCTGCCCGCGCGGGTGTCCGACCAGGTGCAGGTGCTGCAGCGCGCCGCCGAGCTCACCGCGGAGGCCATGCCCCGCCTGCGCTCGATGGAGTCGCTCGCCGAGTACTGGGTCGAGGTCAACCGCCTCGAGAACCAGGCGGACAAGATCCACCGCAAGCTGCTCGCGCAGCYGTTCGACGAGGTCACCGACCCGATCGTCCTGATGAAGGTCAAGGAGATCGTCGAGAAGCTCGAGGACGCCGCCGACGCCTTCGAGAAGGTGGCGAACACCGTCGAGACCATCGCGCTCAAGGAGTCCTGAGCCAGGTGGAGCTCGCGCTCGTCATCGTCGTCGTCGCGTTCGCGCTCGGATTCGACTACACCAACGGGTTCCACGACGCGGCCAACGCGATCGCCACCTCGGTGTCGACCCGGGCCCTGACGCCCCGTGCTGCCCTCATCATGGCGGCCGTCTTCAACCTCGTCGGCGCCCTGCTGGGCACGCAGGTGGCGACGACCATCGCCGAGGACATCATCAGCATCTCGAGCGTCAGCTCCCAGGAGGCGCTGATCATCGTCCTGTCCGGGCTGATCGGCGCCATCACGTGGAACCTCATCACCTGGCGCCTCGGTCTGCCGTCGTCGTCCACCCACGCCCTCATCGGTGGGCTGACCGGCGCCGGCATCGCCGCCCATGTCACGGTGTATTGGAGCGCGATCCTGGACAAGGTCGTGATCCCGATGATCCTGTCGCCCGTCGTCGGGTTCTCCCTGGCGTTCGCGCTGATGGTGGGCGTGCTGTGGCTCGTGCGGAACTCCGCGCCCGCCCGCACCATGCGCCGCTTCCGGCTGGCGCAGACCGCGTCGGCGGCCGCGATGGCGCTCGGGCACGGCCTGCAGGACGCGCAGAAGACGATGGGCGTCATCATGCTCGCCCTCATCGCCGGCGGCTTCTACACGCAGGGTGACAGCATCCCGCTCTGGGTCAAGCTGTCGGCGGCCTCCGCGATCTCGCTCGGTACGTACTCGGGCGGCTGGCGCATCATGCGCACCCTCGGCCGCAAGGTCATCGAGCTGGACCCGGCCCGCGGCTTCGTCGCCGAGTCCGTGGCCGCCTCCGTGCTCTACGCCAGCGCCTACTGGCTGCACGCGCCCATCTCGACCACCCACACGATCACGTCCGCGATCATGGGAGTCGGCGCCACCAAGCGGCTCTCGGCGGTCCGCTGGGGCGTCGCCGGGAACATCGGCGTCGCGTGGGTGCTGACCATCCCCATGGCCGCGCTCGTGGCCGCCTGCGTCTACTGGATCCTCAACCCGATCCTCACCTGAGCGCCCGATCAGGCCGCGCCTCGCGTGGTTCCGGCACACGGGCGAGGCTAGAGCTCGTGCGGCCGGTGCGTCTCGGTGGCGACCACCCGTGGACCCTTGGGCGTCTGGGCCACGTGGGCGACCAGCACCTGGGCCGGGTGCAGGAACGGGTCGGCCCGCGGAAGGGCGTCGGCGACCGGGCGTCGGGCGTGCTGGGCCAGCACGTCGACCACGGTCGGCAGCACCGGCCGGTGCGTGCACAGGACGGCGTCCCCGCCGAGCTCCAGGAGCGTGAGCACCTCCGCGGCGACCCGGGCCGGGGAGGTCGAGTGCTGCGCCTCGGTGAGGATCGACGAGACCTCAGGGGTGAGCTGCGCCGCGGCGGCGTACGGCGCGATCGTGCTGACGCACCGCGCCCACGCGCTCGTGACCACCTTCCCGACGCCGAACGTGGACAGCACCGACACCAGCGCACGCGCCTGCCGCTGACCCTCGGGCGTGAGGGGACGGTCCAGCTCCGTGCCCTTCCAGTCCGCGCGTCGCCGTGCCGTGCCGTGCCGCGCGACCACCAGGGCGCGGGTGTCCAGCCGGCCCTTGTCGTAGGCCTCGACCAGCTCGGCCAGGGGCTCCTGGTCGTCGTCGCGGGTGAGGCGCTTGGACGCGGCGGCGACGTCGCACCACCGGAGCTGGTCGATCTCCTTGGTCGACGCGGGCGGCACGGGTGGGCGGGCTCGCAGCGCGGCCGCGTCGGGCCGGCCGGCCACCTGGGCGGCCCAGTAGTGCACGCGCTTGAGGCGGCCGTCGGACAGGGGGTACTCGAGGCCGGGCAGCGGGATGCCGAGCACGACGTCGTGACCGGTCTCCTCGGCCACCTCGCGGGTCGCCGCCGCGAGGATCGTCTCGCCCGGGTCCACCTTCCCCTTCGGCCACGACCAGTCGTCGTACCGGGGCCGGTGCACCAGAGCGACCTGGAGCCGGCCGAGGCGCACGCGCCAGACGAGGGCGCCGRCCGCCTCGACGACGGCCGGTGCCTGGACGGGGCTCACCGCCCGGTGCCCGGCCGGCGCCGTTGCCGGTAGATCAGCGCGGCCTGCAGGTCCATGAGTGGTCCGTCCGGACCGAGGTGGTGCCGGGTCCACGTGCCGTCCTGGTCGAGGTGCCACGAGGAGGTGCCGTCGTCGGTGGACTCGTCCATGAGCTCGATGAGCTCGCTGACCTGGTCGGGGTCGGCGATGCGGACCAGGGCCTCCACGCGCCGGTCGAGGTTGCGGTGCATGAGGTCCGCGGAGCCGATGTAGACCTCGGGTCCGTCGAAGGTGGCGTCGGCCGGGGGCGTGGCGCTGGCGAACGCGAAGATCCGGGAGTGCTCCAGGAACCGCCCGAGGATGGAGCGCACGCGGATGTTCTCCGACAGGCCGGGGACGCCTGGCCGCAGCGCGCAGATGCCTCGGACCACCATGTCGACGGGGACGCCGGCCTGCGAGGCGCGGTAGAGCGCGTCGATCGTGGCCTCGTCGACCATCGAGTTGACCTTGATCTTGATCCACGCCGGCTGGCCGGTGCGCGCGGCGGCGGCCTCGCGGTCGATGCGCTCGATGAGGCCGGCCCGCACCGAGCGGGGGGCGACGAGCAGCCGGTGGAACCGCGACTTCGGGGCGTACCCCGACAGCTGGTTGAACAGGCGCGTGAGGTCCTGGCCCACCTCCGGGTCGCTGGTCAGCAGCCCGTGGTCGGTGTACAGCCGCGCGGTCTTCGGGTTGTAGTTGCCGGTGCCGATGTGGCAGTAGCGGCGCAGCCCGTCGGACTCCTGGCGCACCACCAGGGACAGCTTGCAGTGCGTCTTCAGGCCGACGATGCCGTACACCACGTGCACGCCGGCCTGCTCGAGCTTGCGGGCCCAGGAGATGTTGTTCTGCTCGTCGAASCGCGCCTTGATCTCGACCAGGGCSAGCACCTGCTTGCCSGCCTCGGCGGCGTCGATCAGGGCGTCGACGATGGGGGAGTCGCCCGACGTCCGGTAGAGGGTCTGCTTGATGGCGAGCACCTGCGGGTCGGCCGCGGCCTGCTGCAGGAACACCTGCACCGAGGTGGAGAACGAGTCGTACGGGTGGTGCAGGAGGATGTCGCGCTCGCGGATCTTGGCGAACATGTCCGCCGGCGTCGCGCTCTCCACCTCGGCCAGCTGCCGGGGCGTGGACGCGATGAACCGGGGGAACTGCAGGGAGGCCCGGTCCAGGTCGGCGATGAGGTTGAGGCCGGTCGCGTCCAGCGGGGCCGGCAGCTGGTACACCTCGTCCTCGGCCACGTCGAGCTCGCGGATGAGCAGGTTGCGGATGCGCGGGCTGATGCCGTCGGCGATCTCCAGGCGCACGGGTGGCCCGAAGCGTCGGCGCAGCAGCTCCTTCTCCATGGCCTTGAGGAGGTTCTCGGCGTCGTCCTCCTCGACCTCCACGTCCTCGTTGCGGGTGACCCGGAACGTGTGGTGCTCCTGGACGACCATGCCGGGGAACAGCTGCTCGAGGTGCTCGGAGATGACGTCCTCGACCGGGACGAACGACATCGGGCCCTTCTCGGGCGACGCCGCCTGGACGTCGGGGGCGCTCGGCCGACCGGCCGCGTCGACCGCGATGAACCGGGGCAGCAGCGGCGGCACCTTGACGCGGGCGAAGTGCTCCTTGCCGGTCGCGGGGTTGGTCACCACGACCGCGAGGTTGAGCGACAGCCCCGAGATGTACGGGAACGGGTGCGCGGGGTCGACCGCCAGCGGGGTGAGCACCGGGAAGATCTGGCGCCGGAAGAACTTGCGCAGACGGTCCTGCTCGCTCTCGCCCAGCTCGTCCCAGCGGACCAGCGTGATGCCCTGGTGCGCCAGCGCCGGCTGCACCTGCTCCGCGAACACCGCCGCGTGGCGGGCCATCAGGCGGTGCGCCTCCTCGCTGATGGACTCGAGGACCTGCCGCGGCGAGAGGCCCGACGCGGCGGTCACAGCGATCCCCGTGGCGATCCGGCGCTTCAGGCCGGCCACCCGGACCATGAAGAACTCGTCGAGGTTGGACGCGAAGATCGCCAGGAACCGCACCCGCTCGAGCAGCGGGATGTCCTGGTCCTCGGCCAGCTCGAGCACCCGCTGGTTGAACGCCAGCCACGAGAGCTCGCGGTCGAGGAACCGGTCGGCAGGCAGGGGCTCGAGGTCCACGGCGGACTCGTCGAGCTCGGCCTGCGCCATGTGCTCGGCGATGTGGGCCGCCAGGGCCGGATCGATGGCAGGGGCGTCCGTCATGCGCCCATCGTGACACCCGGAGGTGAACTCGGGGTATCCGAACCGAACATGACGTCGACCGCGGACCGGACGAAGCCCGCACGTTCGTACGTGTGGACCGCGACGGTGTTCTCCGCGCCGGTGTACAGGATCGCCGCCGCCAGGCCGCGGCCCGCCAGGTGGTCGAGGCCCAGCGCCGTCAGGGCGCGCCCCAGGCCCAGCCCCTGCGCGTCCGGGTCCACCCCGACCACGTAGATCTCGCCCACCGGGTCGGGTCCGTGCTCGCCGGCGGGGTGCACCTTCGTCCACACCGAGCCCAGCAGGATCCCGTCGCGCTCCGCCAGCAGGAAGCCCGCCGGGTCGAACCAGGGCTCCGCCTCCCGGGCGCGCAGGTCGGCCGACGTCATCCGGCCCTGCTCCGGGTGGTACGCGAACGCGCGGGAGTTCACGCGGCGCCACGCATCCTCGTCGCGCCCCGGCTCGAACGCCCGCACCGTGACCCCCGTCGGGAGCCCGGCCGTGCTGGGCGGGCGCGCGGTCAGGTCGAGCCGCATCTGCAAGAGCTCGCGCACCACGGGCATGTCCGCGTCGTCCGCGAACGCCCGCGCGGCCGGGAGGTCCCCGTGCGCCCAGACCCGCAGCTCACGGCCCGGGACCACCGACGCCTCGGCCCGCGCCCGGTCCACGAGCGCGCGGCCGATCCCGCGGCGCCGGTGCGCCGGGTCCACCACCAGCTCGGCCTTCACCGAGGACTGCGTGCCGACGTCCAGCTGCGCGTACCCGACCAGGCCGTCCACCCCGGTGGCGTGCAGGTGGACGACCGGGGCCTCCGCCTCGGTCAGCCAGAGCAGCGGCTGCTCGGACAGGGGTGCGACACCGTCCACGGCCGCCGCCCGGTCCGCGAGGGCGCGGACGGCATCGGCGGTCGCGGTGGTCAGCGGACCGGCCGTCGCGCTGAGGATGACCTGCGCGGACGCGTCGTCGAGCATGGGCCCATCCCACCACGACCGGGACCCGCGACGGGGGTACCTGGCGGGTGAGCGGGTACGTTGGCGGGCGATGGATGCCTCTGGGAGCCCCCCGACCGTGGCTGACGGGACCCCTGACACCCGCCGGTCGCGACGGGCGCGCCGATCGCCGTCGGCCGCCGCGAGCCCCGTGGACGTGACCGTCGCCGTGATCGGGGCCGGTCAGGCCGGGCTGTCTGCGGCCTACCACCTGCGTCGCGCCGGACTGAGGGCCGTGGGGGAGTCCGGCTGGGAGACCGCGCCCGCCACCTTCGTGGTGCTCGACGACGCCCCACAGGCCGGCGGTGCCTGGCAGCACCGGTGGCCCGGCCTGACCATGGCCGACGCGCACGGGGTCCACGACCTGCCCGGGATGCCCCTGCTGGTCCCGGACCTCACCGAGCCGGCGGCGTTCGCGGTGCCGTACTACTTCGCGCAGTACGAGGAGGCGTTCGAGCTGCGCGTGCAGCGGCCCGTGCGCGTGGAGCGCGTCGAGTCCGACGGCGACCGGCTCCTGGTGCGGTCGCGCAGCATCGAGCGGCCCGWCGAGACCGTCGTCTGGCGTGCCCGCGGGCTCATCAACGCGTCCGGCACGTGGCAGAAGCCGTTCTGGCCCGCGTACCCGGGCCGTGGCGGGTTCCGTGGGCGCCAGCTGCACTCGCACGACTTCCAGCTCCCCGAGGACCTCGGCGACGGGCACGTGGTCGTGATCGGGGGCGGCACCTCCGCCGTGCAGCTCACGCTCCTGCTGGCCCGCGTSACSACCACCACCTGGGTCACCCGCCGACCGCCGCAGTGGCGCGACGAGGCGTTCACCCCCGAGGTCGGCCGCGAGGCCGTGGCGGAGGTCGAGGAACGCACGCGTGCCGGGCTGCCGCCGCAGAGCATCGTCAGCGTGACCGGCCTGCCGCTCACGCCCGAGTACCGGATCGGGATCACCGCGGGCGTCCTACGCGCGCGGCCCATGTTCGACCGGATCACCCCCGACGGCGCGGAGTGGGACGCCCCCGACCTGCCCGGCGACGGTTGGGTGGGCGGACCGGCCGTGGTCCAGGCGCGCACCCTGCTCTGGTGCACCGGGTTCCGCGCCTCGCTCGATCACCTGGCCCCGCTCGGCCTGCGCGCCCCCGGCGGCGGGATCGTCATGGACGGCACGGAGGTGGCGGCCGACCCCCGGATCCAGCTGGTCGGCTACGGCCCGAGCGCGTCCACGGTCGGCGCCAACCGGGCCGGCCGTGAGGCCGTGCGCAACCTCCGGAGCCTCTGGGTCTAGCAGGAGTGATCGATCTGGGCACTCGGGTCGGTGTGCGTCGGGGCGTCGATGATGCGGCCGCGGTGGTCGCGGACGGCGAAGGGCCTGGTCGCGACGACGACCCGGCCCTCCGCCGTCCTGGGACCTCAGCCGGCCGTGCAGCTCACCGGGGTCGAGGTGCTCGGCGCGGTGCCGGCACCCACGAAGCCGTACGTGGTGCTCGAGCCGGCGCCGAGGAGCCCGTTCCACGCGGCGTTCGACACGGTCAGCGCGGTGCCTGACTGCGCGTACGTCCCGGACCAGCCGCTCTGCACGGTGCCGCCGGCGGGCAGCGAGAACGCCGTCTTCCAGCTGCTGATCATCGCGGTGCCGGCCTTGACGGTGACGGCCGCCTGGTAGCCACCGGGCCAGGTGTTGCTGACCACGAGGGCCGCGGAGCACGTCTTGCCGGTCGGGGCCGGGGTGGTCGGTGCCGGTGTCGTGGGTGCGGGCGTGGTCGGTGCCGGGGTCGTCGGCGCGGGGGTCGTCGGCGCGGGCGTGGTGGGGGCC
>NZ_JBFUHU010000069.1:0-12633 GCF_056402235.1 Cellulomonas sp. P4_B5_2 | reverse complement strand
GGTCTCGGCCGTCCGGGTGATCGTGGTGCGACCGGATGGGGCGAATGCGCAGGTGGGGCCCACAACAGGTGACTGCAAGTTGCAGCAACGCCTTGCACCGGTCGTGCTGCGCCCCTAACCTCGGGCACGCCGCGGCCCGACGACGGGTCGTGCCCGCCCGTCGAACCCCGGAGCCACCGATGCACMGTCGCATCCGCTACGCCGCCCTCCTCGCCGCGCCCCTGGCCGTTCTTGCACTCACGTCGTGCTCCAGCAGCGCGCAGAGCGCCCTCGACCCCAGCGCGGAGATCACCGTGTGGGCCGACGAGTCCAGGACCGCGGCGCTCGAGTCGCTCGGGGAGCAGTACACGGCCGACACCGGTGTCGCGGTCCACGTGGTCGGGCACGACAACGAGACCATCCGCGACGACTACTCCCAGGCCGTCGACCGCGGGGACGGGCCCGACGTCCTCATCGGTGCGCACGACTGGCTCGGACAGCTGGTGTCGACGGGCAGCGTCCTGCCGGTCGAGCTGCCGGACCCCACCGCGTTCGTGCCCGTCGCGGTCGAGGCCATGGCGTACGACCACGTGACCTACGGCGTCCCGCTGTCGACCGAGAACGTGGCGCTGGTCCGCAACGACGCGCTCGTCTCGTCGACGCCGGCGACGTTCGACGCGCTGGTCGCGCAGGGCCAGGAGGTCGTCGAGCGCGGCGCCGCCGCCTACCCGGTGCTGCTGCAGCAGACCGAGGCCGCGAGCGACCCGTACCACCTCTACCCGCTGCAGACCTCGTTCGGTGCTCCGGTGTTCGCCACCAACGAGGACGGCTCCTACTCGGACCAGCTGGCGCTCGGCGGGGACGCCGGCCACGCGTACGCGGACTACCTCGCCGCGCTCGGGGAGCAGGGCGTGCTCGACCCCGCCATCACGTCCGACGTCGCCAAGGCGGCCTTCCTGGCCGGTGAGTCGCCGTACATCGTCACCGGTCCGTGGAACACGGGGGAGTTCGTGGACGCCGGCCTGCAGATCAGCGTCCTGCCGGTGCCGCCCGCCGGCCCGCTGCCGTCCCAGCCGTTCGTGGGCGTGCAGGGCGCGTTCGTCAACAGCTCGAGCCTGCGCGCGGCGGCCGCCACGGACTTCGTGACCGACTTCCTGGCGACCCCGGACGCGCAGCTGACCCTCTACCGGGAGAGCGGGCGCGCACCGGCGCTGCGGGCCGCGGTCGAGGAGATCACCGACGACGCCGTCGTGCGCGGGTTCTCGGCCGCAGGTGCCGACGGCGCGCCGATGCCCTCGATCCCGCAGATGTCCGTCGTCTGGACGTTCTGGGGCGGCTCGGAGCACCTGGTCATCTCCCGCAGCGCGGACGCGCACCGGCTGTGGGACGAGATGGTGGCGAGCATCGCGGCGGCGATCGCTCCCGAGGCGCTCGAGCAGTAGCCGCGAACGGGCGTCAGGGGCGCGGGACCGCCGTGAGGCGCACGCCGTCGCGGCCGGTGCTCGGCGTCGGCACGCCGAGCGAACGCAGCGGGCGGGCCGGCTCGGGGACGATCGCCATCGCGCCGGTGGTCGGCCGCGGACCGCGGACCGGGAGATTGGGAGCAGCCCTGCCGAGGAAGTTGCCCTGCACGCGGGTCACCCCCATCGCGGCGAGCGCGGTGAGCTGCATCGGCGTCTCGACACCCTCGGCCACGATCCCGAGACCGTGGGTCTGCGCGAGGGCGACGATGGCCCGGACGACGCCACGGCCGCGCTCGGAGCCCATGTCCCGCACGAACGACCGGTCGATCTTCAGCTCGTCGACGGGCAGCCGGGCGATCCGCGCCAACGAGCTGTAGCCGGTGCCGAAGTCGTCGACCGCGATCCGGGCTCCGCGGGCTCGCAGCTCCGAGAGCACGGGGACCGCCGACGACGTCCGCACGAGGGCGCTCTCGGTGATCTCCAGGGTGAGGTGCTCCCAGAAGGCGTCGCCCCAGGCGGTCTCGATCTGCTCGAGGGCGTCCGGCTCGGCCAGCTGGCGAGCCGCGACGTTCACCGACACGGGCATCTGGAACCGCTCGAGCGCCCGACGGGCCTGGCGCAGCACCTCGAGCCCGATGGGCACGATCAGGCCCGACTCCTCGGCCAGCTCGAGCCAGTCGGCCGGGAGGATGAGGTGGCCGTGGTGGTCCCACCGTGCGAGCGCCTCGACCTGGACGATCTCGAGCGACTCGGCGTCCACGATCGGCTGGAAGTAGGCGGTGAAGTGACCGTCGGCCACCGCCGCCTCGAGCGCGGCCCGCTGGTGTCGCTCCGCCTCGACCCGGCGGCGCAGCGCCCGGTCGAAGACCCGGAACCCGGACCGGGAGCGCTTGGCCTCGAGCATCGCCGTGTCGGCGTGCCGGACCAGGGCGTCGGCGTCCACGACGTCGCCGGGGAGCCACGTGGCGACGCCGACGGTGAGTCGAGCAGGTCGGCTGCCGCCGGCGCGGTCGATGAACCCCTCGCGGATCGCCCGGGCGATCGCGACCAGGTCCGCGTCCTGGGGCGCCCGGCCGAGCACGACGACGAACTCGTCGCCGCCGACACGCCCGACGTACGCCTCATGGTCCGAGAGCGCGTTGCGCAGGTAGTCGGCGACGCGGACGAGCAGCGCGTCCCCGTGGGCGTGACCGAAGGAGTCGTTGACCCGCTTGAACCCGTCGAGGTCGCAGTAGATGAGGGAGACCCGGGTGCGCTCGACGTTCGCCCGCTCCAGCGTGGCCAGGAGGTGCTCCTCGACCGCTCGGCGGTTGGGCAGGCGTGTGAGCGGGTCGGCGAAGGCCGTGGTGTGCAGCCGCTCGCTCAGCTGGTAGCGCTCCGCGGCCGCGGAGACGATCTGCGCGAGGTCGATGAGGAAGGTCCGCGCGGCCGGGGGGTGCTCGACCTTGTCGGAGGAGAACAGCTCGGTGACGAAGCGGTCGCGGGCGATGGGCCGCAGCGATCCCTCGATGCTGGGGTCGCGCAGGATCGTCCGGGCCTCGTCGCGGGCCGTGAGGAGCAGGCCGTCGGCGTCCTTGACGAACCAGGCGGAGTTGGCGAGCCGGGCCAGGGCGTCGCGCATCTGGTGCTGACGGACGGCCGCGTCCTGGGCGTCGCGCAGCCGGTAGAGCGCGAGCACCTCGATGCCGACGGCGAGCGGGATGGCCCACAGCGCGGCGCACATGGCTCCGAACGTGAAGTCGCGCACCAGCACGCCCGCGGTGAAGATGGCGAGCGACTCGGCACCGGCGATGACGAGGAGCAACCCGAAGGCGGTCACCCGGGTCCGGCCGACCGCGACCACGACGTAGGACACGACGACGGCCGCGGGCGCCAGCAGCAGTGCGGCCGAGAGCACGTCGGCATCGGGGACGTAGCTGTCGAGCGGGATCCACCAGAGCCCTGCGCGTGCGACGAAGAGGGCGATCGTGGCCCAGAGCCAGTACCGGGTGCTCGGTCCACCAGCGATGGCCCGCGTGGCGGGGATCGYGATGACGAGGAAGCCGGCGACGAGCTGCGCGTGGACGAAGACGAGGACGTCGCGCACGGTGCCGGGCGTGGTCAGCGCGAACAGCCCACCGGCCAGGAGCACCAGCGCCATGTGGATCGACCAGGCGAGGGACCAGGCGGCGCTGGCCGGCCGGACCTCCCCGCGCCACCACACCCACTGGAGCACGCAGAAGCCGCCGACCAGGCCTGCAGCGAGAAGCTGCAGCACGGTGACCCACGTAGGAACGGTTCCGAGCACGATGGGGGCATCGTCACATCGTTGCCCCAGGATGACGTGGCATCCGGGTGACGGAGGTGCGTTCCTGCACGTGGCACGTGATGGACGTCGCGTCCGGAGGACCGTTCGCGGGCGGTAGGGTGAGCGCCGCAGAGACATTCCTTTAAGACCCGTCCAGTGAGGCGGGGAAGGAGTTTGCTTGATGAGCACAGGTACGCCCGCGCCCGCCTCGGATGCTGTCGACGACGACGCCAACGTGGTCCTCGGCGCCCCGGAGATCGGCCGGGCCCTCACCCGCATCGCGCACGAGATCCTCGAACGCAACAAGGGCGGCGCCGACGTCGTCCTGCTGGGCATCCCCACCCGAGGCCTGCCGCTCGCGCGTCGTCTTGCCGAGCGCCTGATCGCGGTCGAGCCGAGCCTCGACCCCGCGCTCCTCGTGGGCAGCCTCGACGTGACGATGTACCGCGACGACCTCGCGCACCACCCCACCCGGACCATCGGCGCCACGGACATCCCGGGCGGAGGCCTGGACGGCAAGGTGG
Organism: Cellulomonas sp. P4_B5_2; assembly: GCF_056402235.1. NCBI lineage: Bacteria > Bacillati > Actinomycetota > Actinomycetes > Micrococcales > Cellulomonadaceae > Cellulomonas > Cellulomonas sp. P4_B5_2. Next base: position 8,380 of record NZ_JBFUHU010000069.1, on the reverse strand, counting down.
TCGTGCTCGTCGACGACGTCCTGTTCTCGGGACGCACCATCCGGGCGGCCCTCGACGCGATCAGCGACCTCGGCCGGCCGAGGGCGGTCCAGCTGGCGGCGCTCGTCGACCGTGGGCACCGCGAGCTGCCCATCCGCGCCGACTACGTCGGCAAGAACCTGCCGACGTCCACGAGCGAGCGCGTCCGCGTGCTGCTCGAGGAGAACGACGGCCGCGACGCCGTGCTGATCGAGGGAGGGGTGCGATGAAGCACCTGCTGTCCACCGCCGACCTCGACGTCGCCGACGCCGTCCGGATCCTCGACACCGCCGGCTCGATGGCGGCCACGCAGGGCCGGGAGATCAAGAAGCTGCCCACGCTGCGCGGCCGCACCGTGGTGAACCTGTTCTTCGAGGACTCCACGCGCACCCGCATCTCGTTCGAGACCGCCGCCAAGCGGTTGTCGGCGGACGTCATCAACTTCTCCGCGAAGGGGTCCAGCGTCTCCAAGGGCGAGTCGCTCAAGGACACCGCCCTGACGCTGCAGGCGATGGGCGCCGACGCGGTCGTGATCAGGCACCACGCGTCCGGGGCACCGCACACGCTCGCCACGTCCGGCTGGACCACGGGTGCCGTCATCAACGCGGGCGACGGGATGCACCAGCACCCCACGCAGGCGCTGCTCGACGCGTACACGCTGCGCCGGCACCTGTCCGGTCCGGGCGACGTGACCGGTCGCGACCTGGTCGGGCTGCGCGTGGCGATCGTCGGCGACGTGCTGCACAGCCGCGTCGCACGCTCCAACGTGCACCTGCTGCACACGCTCGGCGCGGAGGTCGTGCTGGTGGCGCCCCCGACCCTGCTGCCCGTCGGGGTCGCTGCCTGGCCCGCGCGCGTCTCGTACCACCTGGACGAGGTCATCGCGGACGAGAAGCCGGACGCGGTGATGATGCTGCGGGTCCAGCGCGAGCGCATGTCGAGCGCGGGGGGCGGGTTCTTCCCGAGCCCGCTGGAGTACACGCGCCGGTACGGCCTCGACGCCCGCCGGCTCGCCCTGCTGCCGGAGCACGCGATCGTGCTGCACCCCGGTCCGATGAACCGCGGCCTGGAGATCTCCGCCGACGCCGCCGACTCGCCGCGCGCGGTCATCGTCGAGCAGGTGGCCAACGGCGTGGCGGTCCGCATGGCCGTCCTGTACCTGCTGCTCTCGGGCGGCGACGCCCCTGCTCGAACGGCGGGTTCGGGGGCCCCCGAGAAGAGCTCCGACGAGACGAAGGTGGACGCGTGACGAGGAACTACCTGCTGCGGGACGTCAGCCCGCTCGGCGACGGCACGACCGACGTGCTGCTCGCCGACGGCGTGATCGCGGCGATCGGGCCGGACGCCGAGGCGCAGGCCGGCCCCGACCCGGTGATCATCAACGGCGCCGGGCTGATTCTGCTGCCCGGCCTCGTCGACCTGCACACGCACCTGCGCGAGCCGGGCCGGGAGGACGCCGAGACGGTCCGCTCCGGCACGCGCGCCGCCGCGATGGGCGGGTTCACCGCCGTGCACGCGATGGCGAACACGACTCCGACGCAGGACACCGCGGGCGTCGTCGAGCAGGTCTGGCGGCTCGGGCGCGACGCCGGCTGGGTGGACGTGCGACCGGTCGGAGCCGTCACGGTCGGCCTCGAGGGCGAGCGGCTGGCGGAGCTCGGCGCCATGGCCGAGTCCGCGGCGCAGGTCCGGGTGTTCTCCGACGACGGCAAGTGCGTGCACGACCCGGTCGTGATGCGGCGCGCCCTGGAGTACGTCAAGGCGTTCGACGGGGTCATCGCGCAGCACGCGCAGGAGCCGCGGCTGACCGAGGGCGCCCAGATGCACGAGGGCGTGGTCTCCGCCGAGCTGGGTCTGGCCGGCTGGCCCGCGGTCGCGGAGGAGGCGATCATCGCCCGCGACGTGCTGCTCGCCGAGCACGTGGGCTCGCGGCTGCACGTCTGCCACCTGTCCACGGCCGGCTCGGTCGAGATCATCCGCTGGGCCAAGTCCCGGGGTATCGACGTCACCGCAGAGGTGACCCCGCACCACCTCATGCTCACCGACGAGCTGGCCCGCGGGTACGACCCGGTGTTCAAGGTCAACCCGCCCCTGCGCACCCAGCGGGACGTCGAGGCGGTCCGCGAGGGCCTGGCCGATGGCACGATCGACATCGTCGCCACCGACCACGCGCCGCACACGCGCGAGGACAAGGACTGCGAGTGGGGCGCCGCGGCCTTCGGCATGACCGGTCTCGAGACCGCGCTGTCCGTCGTGCAGGAGACGATGGTCGACACCGGCCGCATGACCTGGGCCGACGTCGCCCGCGTGCTCTCGACCACCCCGGCGCGCATCGGTCGGGTCAGTGACCACGGCCGGCCGATCGCCGTGGGGGAGCCGGCCAACCTCACGCTGGTCGATCCGGGCATCCGCCGGACCGTGGTGCCTGAGGAGCAGGCGACGCAGAGCGTGAACTCGCCGTTCCGCGGGCGCGAGCTGTCGGGCTGCGTGATCGCCACGTGGCTGCGCGGCCGCGCGACCGTGATGGACGGGTCGGCGTGCGACGAGAGCGTGGTGGTCAGCTCGTGACCCGCCAGGCGGTCTCCACGGTCGTCCTCGTCCTGGTGGTGATCGTGGCGTTCTGGGGCATGCGCGCCGGCTGGAAGGCCCGCACGCGGCGGTCGTCGGCGCTTGTCCCGGCCCTCCCGGTCGCTCCCGCCGCACTGGGTGCCGAGCGGCTGGGGCCGGTCGACGCGACCTACGTCTCGACGACCCGCGCGGGGGACTGGCTCGACCGGGTCACCGCCGAGGGGCTCGGGGTGCGCAGCCCCGCGCAGGTCAGCGTCTTCGACGCCGGCGTGCGGATCACCCGCCAGGGCGCGCCCGACCTCTTCGTGCCGACCGCAGCCCTGCGGGACGCGACGCGTGCGCCCGGCATGGCCGGCAAGGTCGTCGGGGGAGAGGGCCTCGTCGTCCTCACCTGGCAGGCCGACCCCGAGGACCCGCGCGGTCTGGACACCGGCCTGCGACCCCAGCATGCCGCGGACCGCGAGCGGCTCATCGACGCACTGACCACCTTGACCTCGGGCCCCGCGCCCGCGCAGGAGGAGAACTCATGACTGCCACCGACACCCCGCACGCGGTGCTCGTCCTCGAGGACGGCCGGACGTTCACCGGCCGTCCGTACGGCGCCGAGGGCTCCACGCTGGGCGAGATCGTCTTCAACACCGGCATGACCGGCTACCAGGAGACCCTCACGGACCCGTCGTACCACCGCCAGATCGTCGTCATGACGGCCCCGCACATCGGGAACACCGGCGTGAACGACGAGGACGACGAGTCGTCGCGGATCTGGGTGGCCGGCTACGTGGTGCGCGACCCCGCACGTCGTGCCTCGAACTGGCGGTCGGTCCGCACGCTCGACGACGACCTCGTCGCGCAGGAGATCGTCGGCATCAGCGAGATCGACACCCGTGCGCTGACCCGTCACCTGCGGGAGCGTGGCGTCATGCGCGCGGGCATCTTCTCCGGCGCCGCGCTGCTGGACGAGAACGGCGAGCGCAAGCCGGACGACGAGCTGCTCGACGTCGTGCTGGCCGCGCCCGCGATGGCGGGTGCCGACCTGGCCGGCGAGGTGTCCACGGACGCCGCCTACGTGGTCGAGCCGATCGGGGAGCACGTCGCGACGGTCGCGGCGGTCGACCTGGGCATCAAGGCGATGACGCCGCAGCGCCTCGCCGAGCGCGGCGTGCGGGTCCACGTGCTGCCCTCCAACGCGACCATCGACGACGTCCTGGCGACCTCGCCCGACGGCGTCTTCTTCTCGAACGGGCCCGGCGACCCCGCCGCGGCGACCCACGAGATCGACCTGCTGCGGGACGTGCTCGACCGACGGATCCCGTTCTTCGGCATCTGCTACGGCAACCAGCTGCTGGGCCGCGCGCTCGGCTACGGCACATACAAGCTGGGCTACGGCCACCGCGGCGTGAACCAGCCGGTGATGGACCGGGCGACGGGCAAGGTGGAGATCACCGCGCACAACCACGGGTTCGCGGTCGACGCGCCGCTGGACGGCGAGTCCGTCGCACCGCACGACGGCGGTCGCTACGGCCGGGTCGTCGTCAGCCACGTCGACCTCAACGACGACGTCGTCGAGGGCCTGCAAGCGCTCGACCTCCCCGCGTTCTCGGTGCAGTACCACCCGGAGGCGGCCGCCGGTCCGCACGACGCCGCGTACCTCTTCGACCGGTTCCTCGACCTCATGAACGCACAGAAGGGTGCTGCCTGATGCCCCGGCGCACAGACATCAAGAGCGTTCTCGTCATCGGGTCCGGCCCGATCGTCATCGGCCAGGCGTGCGAGTTCGACTACTCGGGGACGCAGGCCTGCCGCGTGCTCAAGGAGGAGGGCCTGCGGGTCATCCTGGTGAACTCCAACCCGGCCACGATCATGACGGACCCGGAGTTCGCCGACGCCACCTACGTGGAGCCGATCACCACCGAGATCCTCACCACGATCATCGCCAAGGAGCGCCCGGACGCGATCCTGCCGACGCTGGGTGGCCAGACGGCCCTCAACGCGGCGATCGCGCTGGACGAGGCCGGCGTGCTGGAGAAGTACGACGTCGAGCTGATCGGCGCCAACATCGCGTCGATCCAGAAGGGCGAGGACCGCGAGCAGTTCAAGGAGGTCGTGGAGGTCTGCGGCGCCGAGAGCGCGCGCTCCGCGATCGTGCACACCATCGACGACGCGCTCGCCGCCGTCGACGATCTCCTGTACCCGGTCGTCGTGCGGCCCTCGTTCACCATGGGCGGACTCGGCTCGGGCATCGCGTACGACGAGACCGACCTGCGCCGCATCGTCGGGCAGGGGCTGCACTACTCGCCCACCACCGAGGTGCTCCTCGAGGAGTCGATCCTCGGCTGGAAGGAGTACGAGCTCGAGCTCATGCGCGACAAGCACGACAACGTCGTGGTCGTCTGCTCGATCGAGAACGTCGACCCGGTCGGCGTGCACACCGGCGACTCGGTCACCGTCGCCCCGGCGCTGACCCTCACCGACCGCGAGTACCAGCGGCTGCGGGACATCGGCATCGCCGTCATCCGCGAGGTCGGGGTCGACACCGGTGGCTGCAACATCCAGTTCGCCATCGAGCCGTCCACCGGCCGCATCGTCGTCATCGAGATGAACCCTCGGGTCTCGCGCTCGTCGGCCCTGGCGTCCAAGGCGACCGGCTTCCCGATCGCCAAGATCGCCGCCAAGCTCGCGGTCGGCTACACGCTGGACGAGATCCCGAACGACATCACCGGCGGCTCGACGCCGGCGTCCTTCGAGCCCACGCTCGACTACGTCGTGGTCAAGGTCCCGCGGTTCGCGTTCGAGAAGTTCCCCGCGGCGGACGACACGCTCACGACGACCATGAAGTCGGTCGGCGAGGCCATGGCGCTCGGACGGAACTTCACCGAGGCGCTCGGGAAGGCGATGCGGTCCCTCGACAAGAAGGACTCGGTCTTCCACTGGACCGGCGACGCGCTGGCGGGCGACGCGCTCGACGCGCTGGTCGCGACGATCTCGCGGCCCACCGAGCACCGCCTCGTCGACGTGCAGCAGGTGCTGCGGTTCGGCGTGTCCCTGGAGAAGGTCTATGAGCTCACGGGCATCGACCCCTGGTTCCTGGACCAGATCCAGCTGGTCAACGAGGTTGCCGAGCAGACCCGCACGGCCGACGCCCTGACCCGCGACGTGCTCCTGCACGCGAAGCGTCACGGACTGTCGGACGCGCAGATCGCGACGCTGCGCCGGACGTCGGAGGACGCGGTGCGCCGTGCACGCCACGCGGTCGGCCTGCGGCCGGTGTTCAAGACGGTCGACACCTGCGCCGCCGAGTTCGCCGCGAGCACGCCCTACCACTACTCCACGTACGACGAGGAGACCGAGGTCGCCCCGCGCACGCGGCCGGCCATCCTCATCCTCGGCTCGGGCCCCAACCGGATCGGCCAGGGCATCCAGTTCGACTACTCCTGCGTGCACGCCGCGCTGGCGCTCAAGGGCGAGTTCGAGACCGTCATGGTCAACTGCAACCCCGAGACGGTCTCCACGGACTACGACACCTCGGACCGCCTGTACTTCGAGCCCCTGACGTTCGAGGACGTGCTCGAGGTCTACACCGCCGAGCTCGCCGCCGGACCCGTCGAGGGCCTCATCGTCACGCTCGGCGGTCAGACGCCCCTGTCGCTGGCCCAGCGCCTGCTCGACGCGGGACTGCCGATCCTCGGCACCTCGCCGGCCGCGATCGACGCCGCCGAGGACCGGGGGGAGTTCGGCAAGGTGCTCGAGGCCGCGGGCCTGCCGGCTCCGGCGTTCGGCACCGCCACCACGCAGGCGGGCGCCCGCGACACGGCCCGCCGGATCGGCTTCCCGGTGCTCGTGCGGCCGAGCTACGTGCTCGGCGGCCGCGGCATGGAGATCGTCTACAGCGAGCCGCAGCTGGACGAGTACGTCAAGCGCGCGCTCGACAACGCGGCCGACGGGGGGCGCGCGGGCACGCTGCCGCCGCTGCTCATCGACCGCTTCCTCGACGACGCCATCGAGATCGACGTCGACGCCCTGTTCGACGGCACGGAGCTGTTCCTCGGCGGCGTCATGGAGCACATCGAGGAGGCCGGCATCCACTCCGGCGACTCCGCGTGCACGCTCCCGCCGGTGACGCTCTCGACCTCGGAGCTGGAGCGCATCCGGCTGTCCACGGAGGCCATCGCGCGCGGCGTGGGGGTGCACGGGCTGCTCAACATCCAGTTCGCCCTGGTCTCCGACGTGCTCTACGTCCTCGAGGCCAACCCGCGGGCGTCGCGCACGGTGCCGTTCGTCTCCAAGGCCACGGGGGTCTCCCTGGCCAAGGCCGCGGCCCTGGTCATGGCGGGGCGCTCGATCGCAGACCTGCGCGCGATGGGCATCCTGCCCGTGGACGACGCGAGCGTCCTCGACCTCGACTCACCGATCGCGGTCAAGGAGGCGGTGCTCCCGTTCAAGCGGTTCCGCACCAAGGAGGGCGTCGTCGTCGACACCGTGCTCGGCCCGGAGATGCGCTCGACGGGCGAGGTCATGGGCTTCGACGTCGACTTCCCGACCGCGTTCGCCAAGTCGCAGGACGCCGCGTTCGGGGGACTCCCCACGGGCGGCCGGGCGTTCATCTCTGTCGCCGACCGGGACAAGCGCTCGATCGTCTTCCCGGTGAAGCGCCTGGCGGAGCTCGGCTTCGAGATCCTGGCGACCGAGGGGACCGCGGCGGTCCTGCACCGCAGCGGCATCGCCTCGACGGTCGTCCGCAAGTACTCGTCGGGTCGCGGCGCGGCGGGGGAGCCGACGATCGTCGACCTCATCACCGCCGGCGACGTCGACATCGTGGTGAACACCCCGTCCGGCCAGGGTGCTCGCGCCGACGGCTACGAGATCCGCGCGGCCACGGTCGCGGCGGACAAGGCGATGGTCACCACTGTGCAGCAGCTGGGTGCGGCGGTCCAGGCCATCGAGGCGCGACAGGCGGGACCGTTCCGGGTGACCAGCCTCCAGGAGCACGACGCGGCCGCTCTGGTGCGCCGTGAGGCACGCGCGGCGGCCCGCACGTGACCGCCCCGTTCGGGACGCGCCTGGCGGCCGCCATGGAGGCCCACGGGCCGCTGTGCGTCGGCATCGACCCCCACACGAGCCTGCTGGACGCGTGGGGCCTGCCGGACGACGCCTCGGGGTTGCGACGGTTCGCCGTGACCGTCCTCGAGGCGGTCGGGGGCCAGGTGGCCGCCGTGAAGCCGCAGGCGGCGTTCTTCGAGCGGCACGGCTCTGCCGGGGTGGCGGTGCTCGAGGAGGTCGTCGCGGTCGGCCGCGAGTCCGGCACTCTGGTCATCGTCGACGCCAAGCGCGGGGACATCGGCTCGACCATGGGCGCGTACGCGGACGCCTTCCTGCGCGACGGCTCGCCGCTCGCCGGTGATGCCCTGACCGTGTCGCCGTACCTCGGGTTCGGGTCGCTCGACCCCGCCGTCGACCTCGCGCTCTCATCCGGACGGGGCCTGTTCGTCCTGTGCCTGACCTCCAACAAGGAGGGCCGGGAGGTGCAGCACGCGCGCACCGAGGACGGCGCTACCGTCGCGGCCGTCGTGGCCGCGCGAGCGGCTGCGCTGAATGCGGGGGCGGTGCCGATGGGGTCGGTCGGGCTCGTCGTGGGCGCGACGGTCGGAGACGCGGCGGCCCGCACCGGCGTGGACCTGGCCGCGGTGAACGGCCCGCTGCTCGCCCCCGGCGTGGGTGCGCAGGGTGCGGGACCGCGCGAGCTGGCCCAGGTCTTCGGGTCCGCGCGCGGTCAGGTGCTCCGCGCGCGGTCAGGTGC
>NZ_JBFUHU010000068.1:0-16020 GCF_056402235.1 Cellulomonas sp. P4_B5_2 | reverse complement strand
CTCGAGGACGGTCGACACCGCGTCACCGGCCGCGCGCGCGTTCCAGCCGAGGCCGACGAGGGCCTCGACCACCTGGTCGCGGCGGTCGCCGCCGAACACCGCGGCCGCCGGGGCGGACACGTTCGCGGGGGCCCCGATCCGGTCCTTGAGCTCGAGCACGATGCGCTGCGCGCCCTTCAGGCCGATGCCGGGCACGCGCTGCAGGGCCTTGAGGTCCTCGTCGAGCACCGCGCGCCGCAGGCCGTCGGGCGTGTGCACCGCGAGCATCGCCAGCGCCAGCCGGGGACCGACACCGCTGACGGTCTGCACGGTCTCGAAGACCTCGCGCTCGTCGGCGTCGGCGAACCCGAACAAGGTCAGCGCGTCCTCCCGGACCAGCAGCGACGTCGCCAGCTGCGCGGTGGAGCCCACCCGCAACCCCGCGAGGGTGGCCGGTGTCGCGTGCACGAGCAGCCCGACTCCCCCGACCTCGACCACCGCGGCGTCGAGCCGCAACGCCTGCACCGTGCCGTGGACCGACGCGATCACCCGGCCACCTCCATCAGTCGAGAACGAATCTGCTGACGGACACTCTGGCACACGCAGACGAACACGTGTACGAAGACACGCGGTCAGCCGCGGCGCCGGGCCGCCTGCTCGGCGGTGGCCCACGCCCGCTGCGCCGCGGTCATCGAGCCCGGCGCACGCTGGGGTGCACCGAGCGCACCGGCGGGTCGCCACAGGTGGCACACGGCGAGTGCCAACGCGTCGGCCGCGTCCGCCGGCCGGGGGAGCTCGTCGAGCTGGAGCAGCCGCTGCACCATCGTCTGGACCTGCGCCTTGTCCGCACGCCCGTTGCCGGTCACCGCGGCCTTGACCTCGCTGGGCGTGTGCAGCGCGACGGGGATCCGGCGGCGTGCCGCGGCGACCATCGCGATGCCGGCGACCTGCGCGGTGCCCATGACGGTGCGCAGGTTCTGCTGGGCGAACACCCGCTCGACGGCGACCGCGTCGGGCGCGTGCTCCTCGAGCCACTCCTCGATCTGCCGCTCGATGAACAGGAGCCGCTGGTCGACGTCCCACAGGGCGTCGGACGTCGCGACGCCGACGGCGACCATGGACAGTCGACGCGACGAGAGACCGTCGACGACGCCGAGACCGCACCTGGTCAGGCCGGGGTCGACTCCGAGGACGCGCACGGGCTCATGCTCGCAACCGATCGGGCGACCGACAGGGAGGCGCGCAGGTAGCTCCTCCTGCTCGCAACCGATCGGGCGACCGACAGGGAGGCGCGCAGGTAGCTCCTCCTGCTCGCAACCGATCGGGCGACGGACCGGGAGGCGCGCAGGTCAGTCCTCCTCGAGCTCCGCCATGACCTCGTCGGAGGCGTCGAAGTTCGCGTAGACGTTCTGCACGTCGTCGGAGTCCTCGAGGGCGTCGATGAGGCGCAGGATCTTGCGCACACCCTCGGCGTCGACCTCGATCTGCGTGGCGGGCCAGAACACGACGTCGGCGGAGTCGTACTCGATGCCGGCGTTCTGCAGGGCCGTGCGGACGGGGACGAGGTCGGTCGCCTCGGAGAGGACCTCGAACGCCTCGCCGATGTCGTTGACCTCTTCGCCGCCGGCGTCGAGGACCGCCTCGACCACGGAGTCCTCGTCGGTGCCCTCCTTGGGCACGATGACGACGCCCTTGCGGGAGAACAGGTAGGAGACCGAGCCGGGGTCGGCCATCTGGCCGCCGTTGCGCGTGAACGCCACGCGGACGTCGGACGCGGCGCGATTGCGGTTGTCGGTCAGGCACTCGACCAGCACCGCGATGCCTCCGGCGCCGTAGCCCTCGTACATGATCGTGGAGTAGTCGGCGCCACCGGCCTCCTGGCCGGACCCGCGCTTGACCGCGCGGTTGATGTTGTCGATCGGGACCGAGTTCTTCTTGGCCTTCTGGACCGCGTCGAAGAGCGTCGGGTTGCCCGCGAGATCACCGCCGCCGGTGCGCGCGGCCACCTCGATGTTCTTGATCAGCTTGGCGAAGAGCTTGCTCCGCTTGGCGTCGACCACGGCCTTCTTGTGCTTGGTGGTGGCCCACTTGGAGTGACCCGACATCGCTTCAGCAACCCCTTCGTCTTCTGTGCATGTCCGGGTGCCCCGGAGCCGGCTGCCGCGCCGGTCCTCACAGGCTGTCGCGGACGATCTCTACGAACAGTTGGTGCACCCGGGTGTCCCCGGTGACCTCCGGGTGGAACGAGGTCACGAGCAAGGGGCCCTGGCGGACGGCCACGATCCTACCGGCGGCGGGACCCGACTCGAYGCGGCCCAGCACCGTGGCGGCGGGACCGACCTCCTCGACCCACGGCGCCCGGATGAACACCGCGTGCACCTGCCCGTCCACACCCTCGATCGACAGGTCGGTCTCGAACGACTCCACCTGCCGCCCGAATGCGTTGCGGCGCACGGTGACATCGACCCCGCCGAGCGTCTGCTGCCCCTCGATCCCGCCGATCACGCGGTCGGCCAGCAGGATCATCCCCGCGCAGGAGCCGTACGCGGGCATCCCGGCGCGCAACCGCTCCTGGACCGGACCGAACAGCTCGAACGCCCGCAGGAGCTTGTCGATGGTCGTCGACTCGCCACCGGGGATCACCAGGGCGTCGACCGTGTCGAGCTCCCGCTGCCGACGCACGGGCACGGCGTGCGCACCCACGGACGTGAGGGCGTGCACGTGCTCGCGCACGTCACCCTGCAGGGCGAGGACTCCGACGGTCACGGTCACGACGGGCGAGTCTAGGCGTCGCGGACCGGTGCTTCGTCGACGGTCCTACTCCCGGGCCAGACCGAGATGTCGCGTGACGCCGTCCCACGCCGGCAGCAGGCCGCGCACCAGCTCGACCAACCGGTCGGGGAACACCYCGAGGTCCACCAGGTCCAGGTCGTCGAGCGCCCACCAGCGCAGCTCGTCGATGACGTCGAGCTCCAGGTCGGTCCAGCCGGCCCGGTCGACCGCGGCGAACGCGGCGGCGGGGACGCGCGCCAGGTAGAGGATCTCGTCCTGCCGGCAGTGCTCGGCGTAGAAGTCGAAGATCGCCGACCGGGTGAACACCGGGCCGAGGACCTGCGCAGGGTCCAGCACGATGCCGGTCTCTTCGCGGACCTCGCGCACGGCGGCGGACAGCGCGTCCTCGCCGTCGTCGATCCCCCCGCCGACCGTGAACCACCAGCTGCGGTCGGGCTGGTCGGCGTCGTGCCCGCGGATCAGCAGCACGCGGTCGTCCTCGTCGAGCAGGATCACGCGGGCAGCCTCGCGGAACAGCAGACCGTCGTCGCCCCGGCGCCCGCGGCCTCCGACATGGCGTGGTCCTGCGTCACCAGCCGCGCTCGGCGAGGCGGTGCGGCTCCGGCACGTCCTCGACGTTGATGCCGACCATGGCCTCACCCAGGCCACGGGAGACCTTGGCGATGACGTCCGGGTCGTCGAAGAACGTGGTCGCCTTGACGATCGCCGCGGCACGCTCGGCGGGGTTGCCCGACTTGAAGATGCCGGAGCCGACGAACACGCCCTCGGCGCCGAGCTGCATCATCATCGCGGCGTCCGCCGGGGTGGCGATGCCACCCGCGGTGAACAGCACGACGGGGAGCTTGCCCGCCTGGGCGACCTCCTTGACCAGGTCGTACGGCGCCTGCAGCTCCTTGGCGGCGACGAACAGCTCGTCCTCCGGCAGCGAGGTGAGGCGGCGGATCTGGTCGCGCAGGGTGCGCATGTGGGTCGTGGCGTTGGAGACGTCACCCGTGCCGGCCTCGCCCTTGGAGCGGATCATCGCCGCGCCCTCGGTGATGCGGCGCAGGGCCTCGCCCAGGTTCGTGGCGCCGCAGACGAAGGGAACCGTGAAGGCCCACTTGTCGATGTGGTGCGCGTAGTCGGCGGGCGTGAGCACCTCGGACTCGTCGACGTAGTCGACACCGAGCGACTGCAGCACCTGCGCCTCGACGAAGTGGCCGATCCGGGCCTTCGCCATGACGGGGATGGAGACGGYCTCGATGATGCCGTCGATCAGGTCCGGGTCGCTCATGCGCGCGACGCCGCCCTGGGCGCGGATGTCGGCGGGCACGCGCTCGAGGGCCATCACGGCGACAGCTCCGGCGTCCTCGGCGATCTTCGCCTGGTCCGCGGTGACAACGTCCATGATGACGCCGCCCTTGAGCATCTCGGCCATCCCCCGCTTCACGCGGGCGGTGCCGATGACGCCGGCGTGCGTCGCGGTGGTGGGCTGGCTGTTCTCGCTGGTCACGTCGAGCCTCACAGATCGTGGTGCGGTCGGGGTGTGCGGCCGCGTCAGCGGCCTGATCGGGCAATCGTAGACCGTGCTCGACGCACGTCCGGGCGCGTCTCAGCGCGGGGAGGTGGTCTCCGCGGGGCCGCTGCGCGCGCCCGGACGGCCGAGGTTCTCGGGCCATGCGTCGTCCATCTCCAGGCTGCGCGGCTCGGGCGCGTGGCCGGCCAGCCGCAGCAGCCGGACCAGCGGACCGCGCCGGGCGCGCGCCGTCTGGGCGACCGCCTCGTTGTGGAACCGACGGGCCAGCTGCACGCGGTACCAGGACGAGGCGAGGAGCCCGATCAGCTCCTCACCTGCGGGGTCGGCGCGCAGCGCGGCCACCTCCTCGGGCTCGTCGAGAGCCTCGCGCAGCGTCGCCGACAGCTCGCTCTCGATGCCTCCTCGGTCGACCTCCAGCAGGGCAGCACCACCCGCGGGCGCGTCGTCGGGACCCACCAGTGCGAGCAGGTCGGCAGGCAGCTCGCTCGTCCCCGTTGACAGCGCGGCCCACGCGGCCTCGCCGACGAGCACCGAGCTCACGGGATCGAGCAGACCCGACGTCGCGATCTCTGCCGCGACCGTCGCGCGGCGGACCAGCTGGGCGTCGAGCACCGCGCGGGACGTCCCGACCTTGCGGTGCAGGCGGTCCAGGCGCGACGCCGCCACCCACAGCCACCACCCGGCGAGCGCGAGGACGATCGTCACGTAGACCGTGATCTCGGACCACCTCATCGGGACTCACCCCTGTTTCGGCGCAGCTCGAGCAGCCGCGCGCCCCGCACCGACGACGGGTCCTCGCCGACGGGTGACTGCCGCCCCGCGACGACCATCTCGTAGACGGCCAGCACCTGGTCCGTCACGGTCGACCAGTCGTACTGCCGGACGACCTCGAGCGCGTGCGCGGAGACCCTGGCCCGCAGCTCCGGGTCCTGCAGCACCCGCACGAGCGTGCGCGCGAGGTCCTCGCTGTCGCCCGTGCGGAACAGCTCGCCGGCCTCGCCGTCGTCGAGCACGCGGGAGAACGCACCGAGGTCGCTGGCGACGACGGTGGCTCCCGCGCTCATCGCCTCGACCAGGACGATCCCGAAGCTCTCGCCGCCGGTCTGCGGACCGCAGTAGACGTCGACCGAGGCCAGCAGGTTCGCCTTGTCGTCGTCGGAGATCCCGCCGAGGAACTCGACGGCCGCGGCAGCTTCCTCGCCCAGCAGCTCGCGCACCTCCTCCGGACCGGTCTCACCGCGACCGGCGACGAGGAAGCGGGCACCGGGGATGACGGCGAGCACGCGCGGGACGGCCTCGAGGAGGACCGGCAGGCCCTTGCGCGCCTCGTCGAGCCGCCCCAGGAACGCGATGGTGGGCCGCTCGGGAGTTCCGGTCCAGCGCGGGTCCGGCTGCGCCGCGGTGAACGCGTCGACGTAGACCCCGTTGGGGATCACCACGGCGTCGCCGCCCATGTGCTCGACCAGGGTGCGGCGAGCGTCCTCCGACACGGCGATCCGGGCGGAGATCTTCTCCAGGGACTGCCGCACCAAGGGGTAGGCCATCTGGAGCGGCCTCGACCGGATCAGGGCGGTGTGGAACGTGGCCACGATCGGCCCGTCGGCGATCCACAGGGCGAGCATCCCGAGGCTGGGCGTGACCGGCTCGTGCAGGTGCAGGACGTCGAACTCCCCCGCCGCGAGCCACTTGCGGACGCGCGCGGCCGTCACCGGACCGAACGTCATCCGCGCGACCGCCCCGTTGTACCGGACCGGGATGGCACGGCCGGCCGCGGTCATGTACGGCGGGATCGGCGTCTCGTCGTCCGCGGGCACCAGGACCGAGACGTCATGCCCGCGGGCGATCAGCGCCTCGGCCAGGTCCCGCACGTGGAACTGCACCCCGCCGGGGACGTCGTAGGAGTACGGGCACACGATCCCGACCCGCAGCGCCCGCTCCGCCTTGCGCGGGCTCACGACGCGCTCCCCTGCGCCGCGAGCATCGCCTCGTAGCGGGCGGGGTCCAGGTCCTCGACGAACACCTTCTGCAGCATGTGCCAGTCCTGCGGGCGTTGCCGGACGCCCGCGGCGAACTCGTCGACCCAGGCCTGCGTCATCGCGCGCACCCGGTCGGCACGCGGCACGCCGGCCGGCATCTCGATCGCCTTGTTGAACTGGATGACGATGCCCCACGGCGACCCGGCCGCCCGACGCTGCGCGCCACGGAGCCGCTCGTAGTAGATGACCGTGGTGACCAGCGGCGCACCGGTCGTCACCGACAGCGCGGCGGGACCCGCGGCCACGCGCGCCTTGTGTCCGAACAGGTCCACCTCGAGACCCTTGGCCGTGAGGTCGCGGTCCGCGAGCAGGGGCAGCAGACCCGCGCCCCCGCGGGCCGCGCGCACCAGACCCCGGAACACGTCTCCCCCACCCGTCAGCGGGAAGATCGTCATCCCGATGCTCTCCCGGAACGCGACGAACTCCTGGAACAGCTCCTCGGGCTCGAGGCGCTCGGCCACCGTGGTGACCGGCGCGATCGCTCGGGTGGAGTACGCGCCGGCTAGGTCCCAGTTGCCGGTGTGGCCGAGCGCGAGGATCACGGCCTGGCCCTGGTCCGTGAAGCGACGCAGGTTCTCCATGCCGACGGCCCGGACGCGCGCGTCGACCTGCTCCGGGGACATCGTCGCGAGGGCGAACGCCTCCCCGAAGTAGCGCATGTACGACCGCATGCCCGCACGACTGAGCCTGCGCAGCCCGCGCGCGTCCAGCTCGGGACGCACGCGTGCGAGGTTCTTCTCCAGCTGGCGGACGCCCCCGCCGTGCCGCAGCCAGGACACGTCCGCCGCGAGGTCGCACAGGGCGCGCAGCACCGCGCCGGGCAGCCTGCCGGCCACCTTCCACGCGAGGGCGTAGGCGCGGGCGACGTCGACCTTCACTCGGACACCTGCGCCGCGGCCTGGCGGTACACCTTGCTCATCCGCTGCACGATCGTCACGGCCGACGCGAGCGCGAGCAGGGCGAGCACGACGGTGAGGACGACGTCCGGTGCGCCGAAGCCGACCGCCGCGGTCGCCACGAGCACGAGAGCGAGCCGGTCGGCCCGCTCCGCGATGCCGCCCGAGGCGGTCATGCCGAGACCCTCGGCGCGTGCCCTCGCGTACGGCACGATCGAGCCGAGCACGAGGCACGCCAGCGCCAGGACCGCGGTGAGCCGGTYGTCCCCGCCTGCGGTGAACCACAGGACGAGCCCGGCGAAGATCGCGCCGTCGCCGAACCGGTCGAGGGTGGAGTCGAGGAACGCGCCCCACGGTCCGGACCGGCCCGCCTGGCGTGCCATCACGCCGTCGAGCGAGTCGGTGAGCACGAAGACTGCGATGACCAGGGTGCCGACGAGCAGGTGTCCGGTGGGGAACGCCCACAGCGCGGTGACGACGACGACGAGGGTTCCCGCGATCGTCACCGCGTCCGGCGAGACGCCCAGCCGCAGGAGCGCCCTGGCGATCGGGGTGAAGAAGCGCGTCATGGCGCCGCGCAGTCCGTTCAGCACGTGCCGATCATCCCTTCGATCCGGTCGGCCAGGCGGCCGCCAGCCGTGCCCGCGTGTCGCCCAGCAGCTCGGGCAGCGCGCGGCTGCGCCCGACGATCGGCAGGAAGTTCGAGTCCCCACCCCACCGGGGGACGACGTGCTGGTGCAGGTGAGCCGCGATGCCCGCACCCGCCACGTCGCCCTGGTTCATACCGAGGTTGAAGCCCTGCGGCGCCGACACCTCGCGCAGGACGCGCATCGCCGTGCGGGTGAGCTCGGCGACCTCGGTGACCTCGGCCTCCGTCAGGTCCGTGTAGTCGGCGACGTGCCGGTACGGGCAGACCAGCAGGTGACCGGAGTTGTACGGGTACAGGTTGAGYACCACGTACGCGACCTCGCCGCGCGCGACGATGAGTCCGTCCTCGTCGGACAGCGTCGGAATGCGGCAGAACGGGCACCCCTGGCCGGCCTCGCGGTCGACCGGCTTGTCCTGGCCGCCCAGGTACGCCATCCGGTGCGGTGTCCACAGCCGTTGGAAGCCGTCCGGCACGCCGGCGAAGTGGTCGGCGGGCTCGCTCACGCTCAGACCTGCACGCGGTCGCGCACCGCCGAGACGATCCGCTCGATCGCCTCCGCGACCGGCACACCGTTGTCCTGGCGGCCGTCGCGGTAGCGGAACGACACGGCCCCGGCGTCCGCGTCCTCGCCGCCCGCGATGAGCACGAACGGGATCTTCTGCGTGCTGGCGTTGCGGATCTTCTTGCCGAACCGGTCGTCGGACCGGTCCACCTCGGCACGGATCCCCTGCGCGCGCAGCTGCGACACGACGTCGTCGAGGTACCCCTCGAACGGCTCCGCGACGGGCACCGCGAGCACCTGCACGGGCGCCAGCCACGCGGGGAACGCACCGGCGTAGTGCTCGGTCAGCACGGCGAAGAACCGCTCGATGGACCCGAACAGCGCGCGGTGGATCATCACGGGCCGCTGGCGAGTGCCGTCGGGCGCGGTGTACTCGAGCTCGAACCGCTCCGGCAGGTTGAAGTCGAGCTGGATGGTCGACATCTGCCAGGTGCGTCCCAGCGCGTCCTTCGCCTGCACGGAGATCTTCGGACCGTAGAACGCGGCACCGCCCGGGTCCGGAACCAGGTCCAGACCCGAGGCCTCGGCCACCTGGCGCAGGGTCTCGGTGGCCTCGTCCCAGGCCGCGTCGGAACCGACGGACTTCTCCGGGTTCTTGGTGGACAGCTCCAGGTAGAAGTCGTCGAGCCCGTAGTCCTTGAGCAGGTCGAGCACGAAGGTCAGCAGGCTGGTCAGCTCGTCCTTCATCTGCTCGCGGGTGCAGTAGATGTGCGCGTCGTCCTGGGTAAACCCGCGCGCGCGGGTCATGCCGTGGACCACACCCGACTTCTCGTAGCGGTAGACGGTGCCGAACTCGAAGAGCCGCAGCGGCAGCTCCCGGTACGAGCGCCCGCGCGCCGCGAAGATCAGGTTGTGCATCGGGCAGTTCATCGGCTTGAGGTAGTAGTTCTGCCCCTGCTTGCGGATGTTGCCCTCGGCGTCGCGCTCCTCGTCCAGGGTCATCGGGGGGTACATGCCCTCCGAGTACCAGTCGAGGTGCCCCGAGATCTGGAACAGCTGCTCCTTGGTGATGTGCGGGGTGTTGACGAACGAGTACCCCGCCTCCACGTGCCGCCGGCGGGAGTAGTGCTCCATCTCCATGCGGATGATGCCGCCCTTGGGGTGGAACACGGCCAGCCCGGAGCCGATCTCCTCCGGGAAGGAGAACAGGTCCAGCTCGTTGCCCAGCTTGCGGTGGTCGCGGCGCTCTGCCTCGGCGATGCGCTCGAGGTAGGCGCGCAGCTCGTCCTTCGTCGGCCACGCGGTGCCGTAGACACGCTGCAGCTGCGGGTTCTTCTCCGACCCGCGCCAGTAGGCGGCCGCCGACCGGGTCAGCTGGAAGCCGTTGCCGAGCACCCGGGTGCTCGGCACGTGCGGCCCGCGGCACAGGTCCTGCCACACGACCGCCTCGCTCTCGCGGCCGGCTCCACGCACGTTCTGGTAGATGCTCAGGCCACCGAGCCCGACCTCCACGGACGCACCGTCGGCCGCCGTCGGGTCGCCCTTGAGGCCGATGAGCTCCAGCTTGTACGGCTCCTCGCGCATCTCGGCGCGGGCCTGCTCCTCGGTGACGTCCCAGCGCCGGAAGGTCTGCCCCTCCTTGACGATCCGGCCCATGACCTTCTCGATCGCCTTGAGGTCGTCGGGGGTGAACGGGGTGTCCACGTCGAAGTCGTAGTAGAAGCCGTCGGTGATCGGCGGGCCGATGCCGAGCTTGGCCTTCGGGTTGACCTCCTGCACGGCCTGCGCGAGCACGTGCGCGGCGGAGTGCCGCAGCACCGCGAGGCCGTCCGGCTCCTCGATGGTCACGGCCTCCACGACGGCGCCGTCCGGCAGAGGCAGGTGCAGGTCACGGAGCTCGCCGTCCACGCGGGCGACGAGGACGTCGCGGCGGGCGGAGTACAGGTCGGTACCCGTCGTCCCCGGCTCCACCGTGGTCGCGATCCCGTCGACGGTCAGGGTGATGAGCTCGGGCACCGGTACAGCCTCCTTCGTGGCCGCTCGCCCTGGCGGCGAGCCCCTCGATGCTACCGGCGGGCTCGTCGCCCCCCGGACCTCTTATGCACGACAGAAGGGGCCGACCCGTCTGGGCCGACCCCTTCTGATCGAGTGGGCGATACCGGACTCGAACCGATGACCTCCTCGGTGTGAACGAGGCGCTCTACCAACTGAGCCAATCGCCCGTCGTCGCCGGCGACGCCATCGCTGCGACACGCCGGTACGCAGAGAGGACGTGCACCCGCGGGTGACATCGAGGAGGATGCTACCCGTGTCGGGTCTAGAATCCGAAACGCGTCGCACGCAGGTCGTGGCGCTGGCGTCAAGAGGGTGCGCCGTCCCCAAGATGGGTGCTGTCACCTGGTCTCTCGAGCCACCCGCGCGTCCCTCCGGGTGAACTCGCAGCGCCTACCGGTCCAATCGGGCATCTGGCCTGCCATGATGGGACCTCCAGCCCTTGCGAACAGGAGGACCCGATGCCGAGCTCGACTTATGACGTCGTCGAGGTCGTCGCCATGCAGCTCATCGGGTCCGACGCCAGCGTCATCCCCGTGAGCGCCGAGTTCTCCTTCAGAACCTCCGATCCGTACACGGTGCGCGCGGTCTTCACCGGCCCCCACACCATGTCGACCTGGCTCATCGGCCGCGAGCTCCTCTCTCTGGGGATGCACGCGACGGCCGATGCCCCCGCCGGGACCGGTGACGTGCAGGTGTGGCGTGACGAAGACCCCGACTACACGCTCGTGTCGCTCAGTGGTGTCGAGGGCAGCGCGCTGCTCGCCGCCCCCACGGAGCCCATCGAGCGATTCCTCGCCGGAACCGAGGCCCTCGTGCCTCTGGGCACGGAGAGCGACCGCATGGAAGGCGAGATCACGGCGCTGATCGCCGCGCTGCTGACAGCCTGACCACAGCTCACGCCGACCGGTTCCGCCTGAGGCGGGGCCGGTCGTCGCATGTCCGGACGCGGTCAGGGGTCGAGGTCGTCCGCCAACCGTGCCTGGAACAGCTGCTGCGCCTGCCTCGAGAGCGGCCCCACGACGACGTCGGTGCCGTCGAGGCTCACGACGGGCGAGACGTTGCGGATGGAGCCGCTCATCGTCAGGTGCGCGGTCCCGCCGGCGACCTCGTCGAGCACCTCGTACCGGAGCTCCCCCGGCGCCGCCTCCCGGACCGGGTGCCCCGCGGCGGCCGACCACTCGAGCAGGAGCTCGCGGGTGATGCCGGCCAGGCAACCGCTGGACAGCGGTGGGGTCACCAGCTCGCCGTCGCGCTCGACGAAGACGTTGGACGCCGTGCCCTCGCAGAGCTCCCCGACGGTGTTCGCCAGCAGGGCCTCGTCGGCGCCCTGCCGGTACGCCTCGGCCACGGCGACCACGTTCTCCGCGTACGACGTCGTCTTCAGGCCGGCGACCGCCGACCGTTCGTTGCGCACCCACGGCACCCGCACGACGCGCGAGACCTCGGACCGCGCGCCCGGCCCCGCCAGGACGAGGACGCTCTGGCGCTGGTCCTCGGGCGCGAACCGGTAGGAGCCCAGCGGACCCGGCCCGCCCGTGAGCGTGATCCGCAGCCGGCCCGTGTCCGGTCCGGCGGCGGCGAGCACCGCAGCGACCCCGTCGCGCACCGCGTCCTCGTCGGGCTCGGCCAGGCCGATGCCAAGCGCGGACCGCTTCAGGCGTCGCAGGTGACGAGTGAGCGCGAACGCGGTGCCGTCGTAGACCGCGCACGTCTCGAACACCCCGTCGCCGACGGTCAGCCCGTGGTCGATGCCCGACAGGAGAAGGTCCTCCGGACCGTGCAGACGACCGTTCGACCAGATCACGACACCCATCGGGTCAGTCTGTCACCGGCTCGACACGGACGCCGGAGGCGAGGCCGACGAGCCGCGCGGCCTTGAGCTCGGTCTCGGCCCACTCGGCCTGCGCGTCGCTCCCCCACGTGATCCCCGCACCCGTACCGAACCGCAGCACGCCGTCCTCCCACCAGAACGTGCGGATGCCGACGGCGAGCTCCGCCCGCACCGAGCCGTCGGGGCTCACCTCGATCCACCCGACCGCTCCGCAGTACGGCCCCCGCGGGGCGGTCTCCAGGGCGGCGATGATGTCGAGGGCCGACGACTTCGGGGCGCCCGACACCGACCCCGGCGGGTACGTGGCATCCAGCAGCCGCGCCCACAGGTCAGGGGCTCGCACGACGTCGTCGGCCAGGACGCCCTGGACCGTGCTGACGAGGTGGACCAGGCCGGGGTGGTGCTCCTCGCCCAGCAGGGTCGTCACCTCCACGGTGCCCGGCACGCACACGCGCTGCAGGTCGTTGCGCACGAGGTCGGTGATCATGACGTTCTCGGCGCGGTCCTTGTCCGTCAGCGCGTCCGCGGTGACCGCCGTCCCCTTGATGGGACCCGACGTCACCACACCGTCCTCCACCCGCAGGAACAGCTCGGGCGACGCCGTGACCACCCAGGCCTCTCCCGGCACGTGCAACCCGCCCGCGTAGGGCGCCGGGTTGCCCGCCGCCAGGACTGCACCCAGTGCGCGCGCATCCGGCTCGTCGTGCAGAGGCGCACTGAGCACGCGGCAGAGGTTCGCCTGGTAGACGTCGCCCTCCTGGATGCGGTCGCGCACCCGGTCCACCGCGGAGACGTACTCGGCACGGTCCAGAGACGAGACCCAGGCAGTCACGTCCGGCCCGGTCCAGGCACTCGTCGTCGTCGGACCCGTGGTCCTGGTCTCGGCGAAACGCCACGCCCGGACACGTCCCTCGAAGTCCCCGACGACCGCCCACCAGCCCGGCACCGAGAGCCGCTCGGGCTCGGCCCGCACGTCGACGACCTCGACGACACCCCTCGCCTGCACGCCCGCGAACCACGCGACGCCACGGGAACGGAGGGTCTGCTCAGGCACCCGCACACGCTATCGACCGGCACCCCGACCACCCGCGATCCGCACGATCACCCGGCTGCCGGGAGCCAGTTGGACTCTCGCGGAGATCGTCAGTTAGAGTTCGGGACGCACACGGAACACCGGTGAATGCCGGAACGACGTGCTGTGCGGACGTGGCTCAGTGGTAGAGCATCACCTTGCCAAGGTGAGGGTCGCGGGTTCGAATCCCGTCGTCCGCTCGGAGGCAGACACTCCTGATCGGCTGACCGCAGCCGCTGAGGACTGCGGTCTCAGGGTGGAGTGGCCGAGTGGCGAGGCAGCGGCCTGCAAAGCCGTATACGTGGGTTCGAATCCCATCTCCACCTCGTAGCAGCTTCTTGTGTTTCACCCCATGCATGACCCGGCTTGATCCCCGGGCGATTGGCGCAGCGGTAGCGCGCTTCCCTGACACGGAAGAGGTCACTGGTTCGATCCCAGTATCGCCCACCAGCATCACCGCAGGTCAGAGGCCCTTTCCGTCTCACGACGGAGAGGGCCTCTGCCGTACGGCGGAGCATCGGCGGAACACCAGCATCAGTTCCTGTTCCGCGACGGCCCGCCTGTCACCGCTCCCCCGTACCGTCCGCCGCATGGACTACACCGACCGCATCCGCGTACTTCGAACCGCACCGCACCACGACGCATCATCCCGATGCGGTTCGGAATGGCCCAGCGCAACCGATCAGCGGTGCGGCGCTGACACCACCGCGCGATCAATGGCAGCGCCCAGTCATCTGCGATCAACCCTCACCACTCGGCGTGGCACGCGTATGAGGAGGTCGTCGGACGGACGCCCGGGCTCGTCGGGAGCCGATGTGAGCTGGACCGGACCTCTCGTTGTTGGGGAGTCGTGTGACAAGCGATCCGGCCGCATCTGTCACTGACGTGCGAGCTACGAGGGCTACCGACCTCACGCAGGCATCGCCGCGACCGCGTCACCCAGGCGGGTGCCTGCCCTGGATCCGGGCGGCCAACGCCGCGGCGACCAGCTCGACGAAGTCGTCCGGGATCGCCTCAGCGATGTCGGCCGCCGTCACGGCACCGGGGTCACGCGCCAACAGAGTCACGACGCCGTTCGTGACGTTGCCCACACCCGCGGCGATGATGTCCGCCTGGGTGTGGATGTGCGGGAGCCGGTTCGTGTTCGGGACCACCTGCCCCATGGCTATCTCCATGCGTCCTACCGCCGCGAGGACCAGGCCCATGGCGAAGCGATCGTCCTCGTTGTACATGTCGTCCTCCATCTCGGGGCTGACGTCGAAGAGGCCGGCGGCTAACGTCGCCTCCCAGTGCCACGGTTCCTGCTGGCCGTTCTTCGGGTTGTTGTCCTCGGCCCACTTCGGATGGTGCCAGCCGAAATCGGGAGCGTTCGCCTTCATCCAGAGGTACTCGGCTGATTCCTCCACATTCACGCCGGACCCGAAGTCGATGGCCCGGCCCCACCCGTGGTTCGACGTTCCCGGTTTGGCGGCGAAGGAGCCCAGATCAGCCTTCAAGCTCACCTGCTCATCGAACGTCCGGTACGCGTCGGTGATCTTGAGTGCCTTCCCGAACCTCTCCTGGAACGCTGTCCGGAGTGCCTCGGTCTGCGCGACGAACTCGCGCGCCACACGCTGATTGGTGCCCGAGATAGTGGCGAGCATGCTCTCCGGCAAGAGCCCGTTGAGGATCGCGACCGGGGTCATGGCCAGCCGACCTCGATCGTGCCCCGCCCTGGTGCACGCTGGATGCCCACGAGTCCCGTGCCCTTCCGAGCCGTCCGCGACGATCCGCGGCGCCGTCGGTGCGGCCGCGGTGTCTCGCAGCACATCCAGGCTAGCGTCCCGACCGTGTTACGGGGAGGCCTGGTCAATGTGGCTCGAGCTGACCAGCTCGCCGGCACCCCGCCCACCGGTCACGCGCACCCGCACCACCAGCACCCGCAGCCTGGCTCTGCATCCGGCAGACCATCGGCCCCGAACAGCACTGGCACGCCTGGGTGCCAGCGGACCGCGTCCTGTAGCGCACCGTGCAGCTGCCGCCCGACCCATGCCCCAGCCGGCCCGGCGGCGCGTGCACGTCGGGCACCGGGTCCTCGAAGAGGTCGGCGGGGTCGTCGAGCTGCGCGAGTCCGGCAAGACCCGCGGCTCTGACCGGTGGATCCCCATTCCGGACCGCGTCGTCGACCTCCTGGCCGAGCACATCGCGCAGCAGGACCGCCAGCGCGGACAGCTCCTCTTCACGGCCGAGCGCGGCGTCCACGTTCGTCGCGACAACCTGCGACGCCGTGTGTGGGATCCCGCGGTCGCGTCAGCAGTCGTCGACGGGAGCCCGGTGCCTTAGATCACGATGCGGAACCTGCGGCACACCGCGGCGTCGTGGATGCTCGCGGCTGGGCTGCCACCCATCGAGGTCGCGCACCGCCTCGGGCACTCCAAGCCGTCGACCACGCTCGACACCTACGCCCGGTTCCAGCCGCGCGCCGACGACGTCGCGGACCCGTACGCCGACGTGTTCCGGCGGAACATTGGCGGAACATCAGCCGAGAGTCCGGGGGTGGCGCGGAGTAGCGCGTAGGGATCTATAGGGCCTCTGACCTGAGCCGATGCACCAACCCGCAGATCAGACGGCATCGCCTGACTTCCCCGACACGGAAGAGGTCACTGGTTCGATCCCAGTACCGTCCACCATGTGTGTGCAGGTCAGCGGCGC
>NZ_JBFUHU010000067.1:0-12823 GCF_056402235.1 Cellulomonas sp. P4_B5_2 | reverse complement strand
CACGATGACCTCCGTCGTCATCAACCCGTACTTCGACTGGGGCCACGACCGCCCGCCGCAGCACGAGTACCACGAGTCGGTCATCTACGAGACGCACGTGCGCGGGCTCACCATGCAGCACCCCGCCGTGCCCGAGGAGCTGCGCGGCACCTACGCGGGCCTCGCCCACCCCGCGGTCATCGAGCACCTCACGTCGCTCGGCGTGACGGCGGTCGAGCTCATGCCCGTGCACCAGTTCGTCAACGACCCGTCCCTCGTCGAGAAGGGCCTGTCGAACTACTGGGGCTACAACACGATCGGGTTCTTCGCGCCGCACAACCGCTACGCCGCGTTCCAGCACGCCGGCCAGCAGGTGCAGGAGTTCAAGGCGATGGTCAAGGAGCTGCACGCGGCCGRCATCGAGGTGATCCTCGACGTGGTCTACAACCACACCGCCGAGGGCAACCACCTSGGCCCGACRMTSARCTTCCGSGGCMTCGACAACGCCRMSTACTACCGGCTCGTCGACGAGGACCAGGCGCACTACTTCGACACGACGGGCACCGGCAACTCGCTGCTCATGCGCTCTCCGCACGTGCTGCAGCTGATCATGGACTCGYTGCGCTACTGGGTGCTGGAGATGCACGTCGACGGGTTCCGCTTCGACCTGGCCGCGACGCTCGCCCGCCAGTTCCACGAGGTCGACCGCCTGTCCGCGTTCTTCGACCTGGTGCACCAGGACCCGGTCGTCTCGCAGGTCAAGCTCATCGCCGAGCCCTGGGACGTGGGCGACGGCGGCTACCAGGTGGGCGGGTTCCCCCCGCTGTGGTCGGAGTGGAACGGCAAGTACCGCGACACCGTCCGCGACTTCTGGCGCGGCGAGCCGTCGACGCTCGGGGAGTTCGCCAGCCGCCTGTCGGGCTCGTCGGACCTGTACGAGCACACGGGGCGACGACCGATCGCGAGCGTGAACTTCTTCACGGCCCACGACGGCTTCACCCTGAACGACCTCGTGTCCTACAACGAGAAGCACAACGAGGCCAACGGCGAGGGCAACAACGACGGAGAGAGCCACAACAGGTCCTGGAACTGCGGTGCCGAGGGCCCGACGGACGACGCCTCGATCAACGCGCTGCGCGCGCGTCAGCGCCGGAACTTCCTCACCACCTTGCTGCTCTCGCAGGGTGTCCCGATGATCGCGCACGGCGACGAGCTGGGCCGGACCCAGCAGGGCAACAACAACGTGTACTGCCAGGACAGCCCGATCTCCTGGGTCGACTGGGACCTCGACCAGGAGAAGACCGACCTCCTGGAGTTCACGCGTCGGCTCGTGCGCCTGCGCCAGGACCACCCCGTGTTCCGGCGGCGCCGCTTCTTCGCCGGCGAGCCCGACCTGTCGGACGAGTCCGACCTGCTCGACCTGGCCTGGCTCGCGCCGGACGGTCACCACATGCGGGACGAGGCATGGGCCGCCGACCACGCGCGTGCCGTCATGGTGTTCCTCAACGGCGACGCGATCGCCGAGCCCGACCTGCGTGGCCAGGAGATCGTCGACGACAGCTTCCTCGTGCTCTTCAACGGGCAGCCCGACGCCGCCACGTTCACGCTCCCGCAGAGCCGGTTCGGGGACGTGTGGACCGCGGTCGTGGACACGGACTCGCAGATCGAGGCCGGGAGCAGGGTCGCGGCGGGAACCAGCCTCGAGCTCCGGGAGAAGTCGATCATCGTGTTCACCCGTCCCTCGATCGCTCCGTCGCCGACGTCGTCGGGCATCGGTGCGGTCGCGACGGCGGCGAGCGAGGCGGCCAAGCAGACCAAGAGCCGACGGCAGCGCACGGAGTCCGCGGACGAGAAGCCGAAGCGCCGGACGACGAAACCCCGTCCCAGCGCATGAGCGAACCGCGCCCGACGCCCACCCGCCGGCTGCCGACGGCAGGCAGGCCCGTGCCGGTCTCCACGTACCGCGTCCAGCTGGGCACGGACCTGACCCTCGACGACGTCGCGGCGCGAGTGCCGTACCTCGCCACGCTCGGGGTGACACACGTCTACCTGTCGCCGATCCTGCGTGCCGCGCCGGGCTCGACGCACGGGTACGACGTCATCGACCACGACGAGATCGCCCCCGAGCTCGGCGGTCTGCCCGCCCTGCGCCGGCTGGCCACGACCGCGCGCGACTCCGGGCTCGGCCTGGTGCTCGACATCGTGCCCAACCACATGGCCGTCCCGACGCCGGTCTGGCACAACAAGGCGCTGTGGTCCGTCCTCGCCGAGGGCCCGGACTCCCCCTACGCCGACTGGTTCGACGTGGACTGGTCCGCGGGTGACGGCGCGGTGCTCATGCCCGTGCTCGGCGACCGCATCGGGGCCGTCCTCGGCCGCGACGAGCTGGCTCTGGACGAGGTGGAGATCCCGGGCGAGGGAACACGCACCGTCCTGCGCTACTACGACCACGTCTTCCCCGTCCGTCCCGGCACCGAGTCGCTGTCGCTCGCGGAGCTGGTCGAGCGCCAGCACTACCGCCTGGCCTACTGGCGGGTGGCCGACGAGGAGCTCAACTACCGGAGGTTCTTCGACGTCGGGACCCTGCTGGCGGTCCGCGTCGAGGACCCGGCGGTGTTCGACGCGACCCACGCGCTGGTCCTGTCCCTGCTCGAGGACGGGACGATCGACGGGCTGCGGATCGACCACCCCGACGGTCTGGCCGACCCCGCCGGCTACCTGGCACGGCTGCGCGAGGCGAGCGGTGGCGCCTGGGTGGTCGTCGAGAAGATCCTCGAGGGCGCCGAGACCCTGCCGCCCGACTGGGAGACCGCGGGAAGCACCGGCTACGAGGCGCTCTGGCGCATCCAGGAGACCTTCGTCGACCCCGGTGGTGCGGCCGTCCTCGGCGCCGTCATGCACCGCCTCACCGACGACACGTCCGACGCCTTCCCGGCGATCGCGGAGCAGGCCAAGCGCGAGATCGTCGACGGCCCCCTGTACGCGGAGGTGCACCGGCTGACCTCGCTGGCGGCGGACATCTGCCGCGACGACCTGCGCCTGCGCGACCACACGTGGCGCGCCCTCGAGGACTGCCTGATCGAGCTGCTCGTCGCGTTCGACCGCTACCGCGCGTACGTCGTGCCCGGCGAGCCGGTGCACCCCGAGTCGCTCGACGTGATGCAGACCGCAGCGGCCCACGCGCGTGCGCGGCTCTCGCCGGAGCGCAGCGAGACCATGGACGTCGTCGTCGACCTCCTGCTCGGCCGCGAGGTCGGCAGCGCGGGGCGGACCCGCAGCGCCCGGCGCGACGAGCTCGTCGTGCGGTTCCAGCAGACGTGCGGCGCCGTGATGGCCAAGGGCGTCGAGGACACGGCGTTCTACCGCTGGACCCACCTGACCGGCCTGTGCGAGGTCGGCGGCGCACCGGAGCAGTTCGCCCTCACCCCCACCGACCTGTCCGCGTGGGCCGCCGGGCAGCAGGTTTCCGCGCCCCTCGGCATGACCACGCTGTCCACCCACGACACCAAGCGCGGCGAGGACGCCCGGTCACGGCTCGGGGTGCTCAGCGAGCTCCCGCGGGAGTGGTCCGCGCTCGTCGACGGGCTTCGCGCCGCCTCCGCGCCCTATCGCAGCGCCCTGCTCGACGGCCGCACGGAGTACCTGCTCTGGCAGACGCTCGCCGGCACGTGGACCGACGACGGCCCGATCGCCGAGGACCGGCTGGTCGAGTACCTGACCAAGGCGATCCGCGAGGCGAAGAGCCGGACCACGTGGACCGCGCCCGACGAGGCGTACGAGCGCGCCGTGCTCGACGCCGCGCGGCAGGCGCTGCTCGACCCGACGGTCGCCGGGCTGTTCGGCGGCTGGGAGGTCCGGACCCGCGCGGCCGTCCGTGCGGCGACCTTGGGCACGAAGCTGGTGCAGCTGACCCTGCCCGGCATCGCCGACGTCTACCAAGGCACCGAGGTCCCGAACCCGGTGCTGGTGGACCCGGACAACCGCCGGTACGTCGACGTCGGTCCGCTGGCCGCCCGGCTCGCGCGGCTCGACGACGGCGCCGGCCCCCGGGACCTCGCCGACGAGAAGCTGCTCGTCACCTCGCGCGCGCTGCGCCTGCGCCGCTCCCTGCCCGAGGCCTTCGTCGGACCCGACAGCGGCTTCCTGCCGCTGGCCCACTCCTCGGGGCACACGCTCACGTACGCCCGGACCGTGGCGGGCGATGCTCGCGTCGCCGTCGTCGCCACCCGGCTCGCCGCCGCGGTGGACCGCCTCGGCGGCTGGTCGGACCACACGGTCGCGCTCCCTGACGGCGACTGGCACGACGTGCTCACCGATCGGCCCGTCGCCGGCGGCGTGGTGGACGTCGCCCCCGTGCTCGACCGCCTGCCCGTCGCCCTGCTCGTGCGGGCGGAGAGCTGACCCCGGTGCGGGCTCGGGTCTGGGCACCGTCGGCGTCGCGCGTCGACCTCGTCGTGGGTGCGTCGCGCACGCCGCTCTCCGCGGAGGACGGCTGGTGGTCCGACGACAACGACCTGCCGCACGGCACCGACTACGCGTTCTCGGTGGACGGCGGCGATCCCCGCCCCGACCCGCGCAGCGCCTGGCAGCCGTCCGGGGTGCACGGACCCAGCCGGGTGTTCGACGCGTCCGCCTTCCGGTGGACCGACGACGGGTGGGCGGGCGTCGACGCCCTCGGGCACGTGACGTACGAGCTGCACGTCGGCACGTTCAGCGCCGAGGGCACGTTGGGCTCCGCGATCGACCACCTCGACGAGCTGGTCTCGTTGGGTGTCGACCTGGTCGAGCTGATGCCGGTCGCACCGTTCAGCGGTGTCCGGGGGTGGGGCTACGACGGCGTCGGCACGTTCGCGGTGCACGAGCCGTACGGCGGCCCCGCGGCGCTCCAGGCCTTCGTCGACGCCGCGCACGCGCGTGGCCTGGGCGTCTGCCTGGACGTCGTGCACAACCACATGGGCCCGTCCGGCAACTACCTGGGCGACTTCGGTCCGTACTTCACCGACGCGCACCAGACCCCGTGGGGCTCCGCGATCAACCTGGATGGGCCCGGGTCCCCCGAGGTCCGCCGCTGGGTGTGCGACAGCGCGCTGCGCTGGTTCCGCGACTTCCACGTCGACGCCCTGCGCCTGGACGCCGTCCACGCACTCATCGACTTCTCGGACCGGCACCTGCTGGCCCAGCTGTCCGACGAGGTGGCCTCGCTGTCGATCGAGCTGGGCAGACCGCTCTCCCTGATCGCCGAGTCCGACCTCAACGACCCCGTCTCGGTCACCCCGACCACCGACGGCGGCTGGGGCATGACCGCGCAGTGGGACGACGACGTGCACCACGCGATCCACGCCTTGGTCACGGGCGAACGGCACGGCTACTACGGCGACTTCGGCTCCCCCGAGGTGCTGCACAAGGTCATGACCGGCGTGTTCCTGCACGACGGCGGGCTCTCCACGTTCCGCGGCCGCGACTGGGGCCGACCCGTCCCGCCCGGCACCGACGGCCACCGGTTCGTCGTCGCAGCGTCGACCCACGACCAGGTGGGCAACCGCGCCCTCGGCGACCGCCCGTCCGCCCGCCTCGACCCCGGCCGCCTCGCTGTGGAGGCTGCCCTGGTCCTGCTGTCCCCGTTCAGCCCGATGCTGTTCATGGGCGAGGAGTGGGGCACCCGCACCCCGTGGCAGTTCTTCACCGACCACCCCGAGCCGGAGCTTGCCGCCGCTGTGCGTGACGGCCGCCGGCGCGAGTTCGGTGGCCACGGGTGGGACGTTCTGTACGGCGGCGACATCGAGGTGCCCGACCCGCAGGCGCCGGACACGGTCCGCGGCAGCGTCCTCACGCGCGACGAGCTCGACGACCCGGCGCACCCCGAGCACCGCCGACTGCTGGACTGGTACCGGACGCTGATCTCCGTGCGGCGGACCGTCCCCGACCTGGCGGCCGGCGACCTCGCGGCGACCGACCTGGTCTGGGGCGGAGCGACCGAGGGCGGACCGCAGGACGTCCCGTGGGACGGCTGGATGGTGCTGCACCGCGGCTCGGCGCGCGTGGTGATCAACCTGTCCGGCGAGGAGGTCGCGATCCCCGTGCACGCCGACGGCCCTGTCGACGTGGCGGCGGCGTGGGACCCGGCGACGGTGGAACCGACGCCGGGAGGGGCGCTCGTGCTCACCCGTCCGCGGTCCGTCGTCGTCCTCGCCTAACCGACGAGCGCGGCACCGTCTGCGGCGAGCGAGCCGAGGCGCGAGAGCGCGCGGTAGTACTTCTTGCGGTAGCCGCCGGCGAGCATGTCGGCGGAGAACAGATCGCTCTCCCCCGCGCCGCCCAGCAGCACGGGCACGTCCCGGTCGTACAGCCGGTCCACGAGCACGACCAGCCGCAGCGCCACGTCCTGCGTCGGCACGGCGTGGACTCCCGTGAGCGCCACGAGCCCGACACCGTCCAGCAGGGCGCCGTACCGGCTCGGGTGCACGGTCGCCAGGTGCGCCAGCAGGTCGCCGAAGTCGTCCAGCGTCGCGTCCTCCCGGCCGGCCGCCGCGGCCCGCACCGCGTCGTCCGACAGCCCCTCGGCGTCCGTGACCACCGCGCGGTGCCGGTAGTCGACCCCGTCGATGCGCAGGACCTCGAACCGGTTGGCGAGCGCCTGGATCTCCCGCAGGAAGTCGTCGGCGGCGAACCGGCCCTCTCCGAGCGATCCGGGCAGGGTGTTCGACGTGGCGGCGAGGGCGACCCCGCGGTCGGCGAGCTCGCGCAGCAGGCGGGACATGAGGACGGTGTCGCCGGGGTCGTCGAGCTCGAACTCGTCGATGCAGACGAGTCGGCGCGTGGCCAGCGCCTCGACGGTGGGCAGGAAGCCGAGCGCGCCGACGAGGTTGGTGTACTCGACGAACGTGCCGTAGGCGGCGTCCTCGACCCCCACGGCGTGCGCGAGCGAGGCGATCAGGTGGGTCTTGCCGACGCCGAAGCCGCCGTCGAGGTAGATCGCGACCGGTGTCGGCCTCGCGCGCTTCAGCCACGAGCGGGACGGCCCCCGCTGGATCTCCTCCGCGGCGGCGGAGAGCCGTTCCACGGCCGCGCGCTGCGACGGGTGCGCGGGGTCGGGGCGGTAGGTGGCGAAGGACTCGTCGGCGAAGTGGCGCGGCGGGACGAGCTCGGCCAACAGACGGTCCGGCGGGACGACAGGCCGGCGCTCGGTCAGGCTGGGGGCGCCGCTCAGGGTGTCCGGGGAGGTCACGATCGAGCAGCCTACGTCGCGGTCGCGACGGCCTCGAATCGCTACCGGATTGGTCTGCTTATCGCGTTCTGGACGCGCGTCCCACATTTCGGCCGCACAATCTCATGATCCGGACGCCCTCTCCCGCGTTCCCCATGCGCGTGACAACCTCGTCGGGTGATCGCCCCCGGGTTCCGCCTCTCGTGTCGGTGCATGTGCACCGCCGCCGCGGACCTGTGCGTGTGCTGCTGTCCGCGGAGCAACTGACCCCGCCCCTCGTCCCCCTCGGGCGCGCGGTCTGCGTCCGGAGTACCGCTTCCCCGAGCGGTGGGTGCAGGCGCACGTCCACGTTCTCCCGGAGATATCGCCCCTATGGCGCACACCAGGATCGCACCGCCCGCAGCTCGCCCCGAGGGCCAGTGGGCGTTCGACCAGCGCGAACCCCTCAACGGGAACGAGCAGTTCAAGCAGGACGACGACGGCCTGAACGTCCGCCACCGGATCGAGACGGTCTACTCGCGCGAGGGCTTCGCGAGCATCGCGCCGGAGGATCTGCGCGGGCGGATGCGCTGGTGGGGGCTCTACACGCAGCGCAAGCCCGGCATCGACGGCGGCAAGACGGCCACCCTCGAGCCGCACGAGCTCGACGACGAGTACTTCATGCTCCGGGTCCGCTGCGACGGCGGCGCCCTGAGCCTCGAGCAGCTGCGGGTCATCTCCGAGGTCTCGGTCGAGTTCGGCCGGGGCACCGCGGACATCACCGACCGGCAGAACATCCAGCTGCACTGGATCCGCGTCGAGGACGTCCCGGAGATCTGGCGTCGGCTCGAGGCCACCGGCCTGAGCACGCAGGAGGCGTGCGGCGACACGCCCCGCGTCATCCTCGGCTCCCCCGTCGCCGGGGTCGCGGCCGACGAGATCATCGACGGCACGCCGGCCATCCGCGAGATCGCGGAGCGGTACATCGGCGACCCGGCGTTCTCCAACCTGCCGCGCAAGTTCAAGACCGCGATCAGCGGCTCTCCGCACCATGACGTCGCGCACGAGATCAACGACGTCGCGTTCGTCGGAGTGGTGCACCCCGAGCTCGGTCCGGGCTTCGACGTGTGGGTCGGCGGCGCCCTGTCCACCAACCCCAAGCTCGGCGTCCGGCTCGGCGCGTTCGTCACCCTCGACCAGATCCCCGAGGTCTGGACGGGCGTCGTGGGGATCTTCCGCGACTACGGCTACCGGCGGCTGCGCACGCGCGCACGCCTGAAGTTCCTCGTCGCCGACTGGGGCGCCGAGCTGTTCCGGCAGGTGCTGGAGGCCGAGTACCTGGGCTGGACCCTGACCGACGGCCCCGCTCCTCCCCCGCCGCCCACCGGCCGCCGCGACCACGTCGGCGTGCACCCGCAGAAGGACGGCAACTTCTACGTCGGCGTCGCACCGACCGTCGGACGCATCTCCGGCGAGCTGCTCGGGCAGGTCGCCGACCTGGTCGAGGTGGCCGGCTCCGCCCGGATCCGCCTGACCGTCGAGCAGAAGCTCGTCATCCTCGACGTCTCGCCGGACAAGGTCGACGCCCTGGTCGACGGGCTGGAGGCCGCCGGGCTGCACGTCCGGACGGCGAGCACGTTCCGCCGCGGCACCATGGCCTGCACCGGCATCGAGTTCTGCAAGCTGGCCATCGTCGAGACCAAGGCGCGCGCGACGCACCTGATCGGCGAGCTGGAGAACCGGCTGCCCACGTTCGACCAGCCGATCACCATCAACCTCAACGGCTGCCCCAACTCGTGCGCCCGGATCCAGACCGCCGACATCGGACTCAAGGGCGCGCTGGCGAACGGAGAGGACGGCTACCAGGTCCACCTCGGCGGCGGGCTCGGGCTGACCAGCGGGCTGGGCAAGACGCTGCGCGGTCTGCGCGTGCCGGCCGAGGAGCTGCCGGACTACATCGAGCGCGTCACGCGCAAGTTCGACGAGCAGCGCACCGAGGGCGAGCTGTTCGCGCAGTGGGCACACCGGGCGGACGAGGAGGACCTGCGATGAGCACCAGCAGCTCCGAGCGAGCGGTCCCGTACTACTGCCCGTTCTGCGCGAGCGAGGACCTGTGGCCCGCCGGCGACAAGCACGGCGAGTGGGAGTGCCGCTCCTGCACGCGCGCGTTCGGGCTGCGGTTCGTCGGGCTGGTGGCGCGCTCATGACCACGACCACGGACCTGCAGGAGCTCGCGGAGCAGGCCGGCCGCGACCTGGAGGGTGCGCACCCCGCCGAGATCCTGCGGTGGGCGGCGCAGACGTTCGGCACCGACCTGGTGCTGGCGTCCTCCATGGGCGACGAGGTGCTCGTGCACCTGGCCGCCGAGGCTGTACCCGGCATCGACGTGATCTTCCTCGACACCGGCTACCACTTTGCCGAGACCCTCGGCACGCGCGACTACTACGCCGACTTCACGAACATCGCGCTCCGCACGATCCTGCCGCTGCGCACCGTCTCCGAGCAGGACGCCGAGCACGGCGCGAAGCTGCACGATCGCGACCCGAACCTCTGCTGCGCCCTGCGCAAGGTCGAGCCGCTCGAGCGCGGCCTGGAGCCGTACACCGTGTGGATCACCGGCATGCGCCGCGAGGACGCCCCGACCCGCACCGACATCACGGTCGTGGGCTGGGACGCCAAGCGCGGCAAGGTCAAGCTCAACCCCCTGGCCGCGTGGACGCAGGACGACGTGGACGCGTACGTCGAGGAGCACCACGTGGTGCTCAACCCGCTGCGCCAGGCGGGCTACGCCTCGATCGGCTGCGCCCCCTGCACGCGAGCGGTCGCGCCCGGTGAGGACCCCCGCGCGGGTCGCTGGTCCGGTACCTCCAAGATCGAATGCGGGTTGCACACATGACGACGRCCACCCTGACGCAGCTCGACGCCTTGGAGTCCGAGGCCGTCCACGTCATGCGCGAGGTGGCCGGCGAGTTCGAGCGCCCGGTCCTGCTGTTCAGCGGCGGCAAGGACTCGATCGTCATGCTGCACCTGGCACGCAAGGCGTTCTGGCCGGCTCCCGTGCCGTTCGCGCTCATGCACGTGGACACCGGGCACAACTTCCCCGAGGTCATCGAGTACCGCGACCGCGTCGTGGCCGAGCACGGGCTGCGGCTCGTGGTGGCCAGCGTGCAGGACGCCATCGACGACGGCCGCGTGAGCGAGCGGGCCGACGGCTCGCGCAACGCGCTGCAGACCGTGCCGCTGCTCGACGGGATCACCGCGCACAGGTTCGACGCGGTGTTCGGCGGCGGGCGTCGCGACGAGGAGAAGGCCCGCGCCAAGGAGCGGATGTTCTCGCTGCGCGACGAGTTCGGTCAGTGGGACCCGCGGCGGCAGCGCCCCGAGCTGTGGGACCTCTACAACGGCCGGCACAAGCCCGGTGAGCACGTGCGCGTCTTCCCGCTGTCCAACTGGACCGAGCTGGACGTGTGGCGCTACATCGAGCGCGAGCAGATCGAGCTCCCGGCCATCTACTACTCGCACCAGCGCGAGGTCTTCCTGCGCGACGGCATGTGGCTGGCGCCCGGCGGGTGGGGCGGCCCGCGCACCGGCGAGACGCTCGAGGTGCGCACCGTCCGGTACCGCACGGTCGGGGACATGAGCTGCACCGGCGCCGTGGAGTCGACCGCGTCGACCGTTCCCGAGGTCATCGTCGAGGTGGGCGCCAGCCGCCTCACCGAGCGGGGCGCCACGCGCGCCGACGACCGCGCCTCGGAGGCCGCCATGGAGGACCGCAAGCGCGAGGGCTACTTCTGATGGGCGCCGCCTCCAGCACTGCTTCAGCGACGATCGAGGAGACCTCCACGGTGACCGAGCACGCGACGCGGGACCTCCTGCGCCTGGCCACGGCCGGTTCCGTCGACGACGGCAAGAGCACCCTGATCGGCCGCCTGCTGTACGACACCAAGTCGGTGCTCGCCGACCAGCTCAGCGCGGTCGAGGCCGCCACGCTGGCCCGCGGGGGCGGCGACGTCGACCTGGCGCTGCTCACCGACGGCCTGCGCGCCGAGCGCGAGCAGGGCATCACCATCGATGTGGCCTACCGGTACTTCTCGACGGCCACCCGGGCGTTCGTGCTGGCCGACACCCCGGGGCACGTGCAGTACACGCGCAACATGGTGACCGGTGCGTCCACGGCCGAGCTGGCGATCGTGCTGGTCGACGCGCGCAAGGGCGTGCTCGAGCAGACCCGCCGGCACGCGACCATCACGGCCCTCCTGCGGGTGCCGCACGTGGTGCTCGCCGTGAACAAGATGGACCTGGTCGACTTCGACGAGGCCACGTTCCGCGCCATCGCCGACGAGTTCACCGCCTACGCGGTCAGCCTCGGCATCCCGGACGTCACCGCGGTGCCGCTCTCGGCGCTCGCCGGCGACAACGTGGTCGACAGGTCGACGCGGACGCCCTGGTACGACGGGCCGACCCTGMTGGAGCACCTCGAGTCCGTCGAGGTGGGCCGCGACGCCCTGTCGGAGCCGTTCCGGTTCCCCGTGCAGGTGGTCATCCGGCCGCGCACCGCCGAGCACCCCGACTACCGCGGCTACGCGGGCCGGGTGGCGTCCGGGGTGGTGTCCGTCGGCGACGAGGTGACGGTCCTGCCGTCGGGCAAGCGGAGCACGGTCGTCGGCATCGACACCTTCGACGGCACGCTCACCGAGGCGCACGCGCCGCAGTCCGTCACGCTCCGGCTGGCCGACGACGTGGACGTGGCTCGCGGCGACGTCCTCGTGCCCACGGCCGCCGCGGTCACCGTCGGGTCCGACCTGGAGGGCACGGTCTGCTGGCTGGCCGAGAAGCGCAGCGTCCTGGGCGCCCGCCTCCTGGTCCGCGTCGGCACCCGCACGGTCCGGGCGCTGCTGCGCGAGGTGAACGCCCGCCTCGACGTCGACACGCTCACCGTCGAGGCCTGGGACGGCGTCGACACCCTGCACGCGGTCGACGCCACCGACACCTCCTCGGACATCCCGCCGCGCGCGCTGACGCTCAACGCGATCGGCCGGGTCAAGATCCGGCTGGCGGAGCCGATCGTGCTCGACGAGTACGCCACGCACCGACGCACGGGCGGGTTCCTGCTGGTCGACCCCGCGGACGGCACCACGCTGGCCGCGGGCATGATCGGCGCCACGCTGCTCGACCGCCTCGCGCCGACCTCGGCCGCCCAGGACGACGACGACTGGTTTGCGGGGGCGGGCATATGAGCACGCCCCGGCACCCGCTCCTGCTCGACGTCGCCGGCCGGCGCGTCGTCGTCGTCGGCGGGGGCCCTGTCGCGGCCCGGCGGGCGGCGCGGCTGGTGGAGGACGGCGCGGACGTCGTCATCGTCGCGCCGGCACTGTGCGAGGACCTCGCGGAGCACGCCGCCGCGGGCCGCATCACCTGGCGGGCACGCGAGTACCTGGCCACCGACCTCGAGGACGCCTGGCTGGTGCACACCGCGACCGGAGACCGTGCGGTCGACGACGCGGTGGCGGCGGACGCCGAGGCGTCGCGGCTCTGGTGCGTCCGGGCGGATGACGCGAGCGCGTCGAGCGCCTGGACCCCGGCGGTCGCGCGGTCCGGTGACGTCACCGTCGCCGTCGGCACCGGCGGAGACCCGCGCCGGGCCGTCGCGCTCCGGAACGC
>NZ_JBFUHU010000066.1:0-12825 GCF_056402235.1 Cellulomonas sp. P4_B5_2 | reverse complement strand
GCGCGTGCTCAGCGGAGCACGCGCCCTCTCGCTATGCCGCCTGGATGAACGCGGTCACCGCGTCGGCCACGAGCTGGACGGCGATGGCCGCGAGCAGCAGGCCGGCGATCCGGGTGACCAGGATGGTGCCGGAGTCGCCCAGGATGCGGTGGATGACGTTGGCGAACCGCATCGCCAGGTAGAGCGCCACGTGCACGGCGACCACCCCGGCGGCGATGGCGGTCCAGTCGGCGACGGTCTTGTCGGACTGCTGGACGAAGACCATGGTGGCGACGATGGCGCCGGGGCCGGCCAGCAGCGGCGTGCCCAGCGGTACGAGCGCGACGTTGACCTTCCCGTTGCCCGACGGCTGCGGCTCCTCCATCTTCCCGGTCAGCAGCTCCATGGCGATGAGCAGCAGGAGCAGCCCGCCGGAGGCCTGCAGGGCGGGCAGCGTGATGTGCATGTAGTCGAGCAGCGACTGCCCGAACAGGGCGAACGCCACGATCACCCCGAGGGCCACCAGCACTGCCTGCCGCGCGGCGCGGTTGCGCTGCTGGCGGGTCATCGCACCGGTGAGGCCGAGGAAGATCGGCACCACCCCGGGCGGGTCCATGATCACGAACAGCGTGATGAACACCGACGCGAACAGATAGGCGTCGAACACGTCGGTCATGGTCTGATCACGTCGGTGGTCCCTCGCTCCTCGATCGCCGCGAGCACCTCGGGCGCGGTGAGATTCTCCCCCAGCCGGTTGGCCTTCCCGTCACCGTGGTAGTCGCTCGACCCCGTGACCAGCAGGCCGAGGCGGTCGGCGATGCCCCGCAGGCGCATCCGCTGGGCGGGTSAGTGGTCGCGGTGGTCCACCTCGAGGCCACCGAGGCCGGCGGCGGCGAGGCGGTCGAACACGCGGTCGGGCACGATCCGGCCGCGGGCGTCGGCGCCGGGGTGTGCGAAGACGGGCACCCCGCCGGCCTCGCGGATGGCACGGACGGCCGCGGGACCGTCGGGGGCGTAGTGCGGCACGTGGTACGGCCCGTCCGAGGCCAGCAGGTGCACGAACGCGGCGTCCCGGTCCGGCACCACGCCACGTGCGACCAGGGCGTCGGCGATGTGCGGCCGTCCGACGACGACGGCGTCGCGCGCCTGCTCCAGGACGTCCTCCCAGGTGATCGGCACGTCGACGGCGAGCAGCTCCACGATCTGCCGGGCACGGTTCAGGCGGGCGTCGCGCGTCCGGTCGAGCTCGTCGGTCAGCGCGGGATGCGTCGGGTCCTGCAGGTAGGACAGCAGGTGGATGCTGATGCCGCTGGACCGGGCCGACACCTCGGTCCCCCGGACCAGCACGATGCCGTGCACGTGCGCCGCCTGCTCCGCCTCGGCCCAGCCGGCCGTCGTGTCGTGGTCCGTCAGGGCGACGACGTCGAGACCCGCCGCGGCCGCGTCCGCCACCACCTGCGCGGGTGCGCCCGTCCCGTCCGACGCCGTCGAGTGGGTGTGGAGGTCGATGCGCACGGGGTCACGGTAACCGGGACGGGTGGGAGGATGACGCCATGAGTGAGGACCTGACGCCGGAGACCGCCCCCACCCAGCCGCTCGCCGACCGGGGTAGCAACCGGTCCCAGCGGCCGGGCTCCGCGGAGTTCCTGCGGTTCGTCACCTCCGGCTGGGGCGAGCGCCCGCCGTCGGCCCTGCAGCGCGGCCCCGCGGCCGACCACACCGCCGCGCGCCGGTCGGCCCTCTCCGCGCAGTTCCCGGGCGAGCGGCTCGTGATCCCCGCCGGCACTCACCGGCCGCGCTCCAACGACACCGACTACCGCTTCCGCCCGCACTCCGCGTTCGCTCACCTCACCGGGCTGGGCGCCGAGCAGGAGCCGGACGCCGTGCTGGTCCTGCACCCGGTCGAGGACGGCACCGGCGACGACGGCGGCGGCCACCGGGCCGTCCTGTACATGCGCCCGCTGGCCGGCCGGGACACCGAGGAGTTCTTCTCCGACTCGCGCTCCGGGGAGTTCTGGGTGGGCGCGCGCCCGACGCTCGAGGACCTGGAGACGCTCACCGGGATCCGCACCGCGCACCTCGACGACCTGCGGGACGCCCTGGCCAAGGACGTCGGCGAGGACGGCGTGCAGGTGCGGGTGGTCCCCGAGGCCGACGAGGCGATCGAGGAGCTGGTCGAGGAGATCCGCGCCACCGAGGCTGCCGGGCAGCGCGACGAGCGGCTGGCCGAGGCACTGTCCGAGCTGCGGCTGGTCAAGGACGCGCACGAGATCGAGCAGATGCGGCTCGCCGTCGACACGACGATCG
The DNA here is from genome assembly GCF_056402235.1 of Cellulomonas sp. P4_B5_2. Classification (NCBI taxonomy): domain Bacteria; kingdom Bacillati; phylum Actinomycetota; class Actinomycetes; order Micrococcales; family Cellulomonadaceae; genus Cellulomonas; species Cellulomonas sp. P4_B5_2. The sequence goes on along the minus strand of NZ_JBFUHU010000066.1, from coordinate 10,539 downwards.
AGGGCTTCGAGAAGATCGTCCGCGCGCTGCCGCAGGCGGTCGCGCACCGGCGCGGCGAGCGCGTCATCGAGGGCACGTTCGTCGGCCACGCCCGCCAGGAGGGCAACGCGGTCGGCTACGAGACGATCGCCGCGGCCGGCGACCACGCCACGACGCTGCACTGGATCGACAACGACGGCCAGGTGACGCCGGGCGAGCTGGTCCTGGTGGACGCCGGCGTGGAGGTCGACTCGCTCTACACGGCCGACGTCACCCGGACGCTCCCGATCGACGGCGAGTTCACCGAGGTGCAGCGCCGGATCTACCAGGCCGTGCTGGACGCCGCCGACGCCGGCTTCGCGGCCGCGGTGCCGGGTGCCCGGTTCCGCGACGTGCACGAGGCCGCGATGGTGGTGATCGCCGAGCGGCTCGAGGAGTGGGGTCTGCTCCCGGTGACGGCCGAGGAGGCGCTGCTGCCCGAGAACCAGCACCACCGCCGCTGGATGGTGCACGGCACCAGCCACCACCTGGGCCTCGACGTGCACGACTGCGCGGTCGCCCGGGCCGARCTCTACCTCGACGGCGTGCTGGAGCCCGGCATGGTGTTCACCATCGAGCCCGGCCTGTACTTCAAGTCGGACGACCTGCTGGTGCCGGAGGAGTACCGGGGCATCGGCGTGCGGATCGAGGACGACGTGCTCATCACGTCCGACGGCAACGAGAACCTGTCCGCGGCCCTGCCCCGCGAGCCCGACGCCATCGAGGCATGGATGGCGGGACTGCTCGCCCGCTGAGTGTCGATCGGGCGCGCCCGCCCGCGTCACCACCTGTGAGAGGGACATCCCCGACACAGGAGGCAGACATGGACGGCCCGAACCTCGCACTGCTGTTCTCGAAGGCCGCGACGCTCCGGGAGGCACGCAGCGGCTTCCCCGACGCCCCGCAGGTCGACCCGGAGCCGACCTTCCGCGAGCGCCGGGCCGCCCGGCTCAGGGCGCGGGCGGAGGCACGCTCGGCGCGGGCGGAGGCACGGGCTGGTCGGACGGCGGTCCGGTCGGCGGAGCGGGTGGTCCGGGCGGCGCGACCGGCGGCACGGTCGGAGAGCCCCACGGGTCCGCGGGGGCCGCAGCCGGCGGGTACGCAGCCGACGGATCCGACGGGCTGGTGGTGGTGATCGGGGCGGCCGGCCGCGCGGGCCAGCCGGACTGGACGCCACCGATCTCCCGCAGCAGCTCGCGGGCCTTGTGCGCCTGCTCCGCCCGGCACAGCACGGCGTAGGACGACGCGACGATCTGGCTGGTCGACGTGAAGTCCCGCTTGCCCCGCGTGAACGAGTACGTGATCACCGAGAACAGCAGCCCGAAGGCGCCACCGATGAAGATCGCGGGCACCAAGGGGCTCTGCGCGCCCGGCGTGGTGAACAGGCTGAGCAGCAGGCCGACGAAGAGGCCGAACCAGGCGCCGGACAGGAACCCGCCGAGGGCCACCCGAGGATAGGAGAGGCGCCCGGTGACGCGCTCGACCATCTTGAGGTCGGCGCCGACGATCGTGACCAGCTGCACGGGGAACGCCTTGTCCGCGAGGTGGTCCACCGCCTTCTGCGCCTCGAGGTAGGTGGCGTAGGACGCGACCGTCTCACCCTGCGGTGGCGTGGGGGTGCGCGGGGCACGAGCGTTACCGGAGAACGACATGCGGCGATCCTCCCCCAGCGTCGCAGGGATCGCCAGGCCCGGACGACCGGCATGGCGGCGGCCGGCAGCCGGAGCCCGGTCTAGGCTGGCCGACGTGAGCAGCGTCGGGACCAGGGTGTTCGTCGCGCGCCTTGCCGGGACCAACGTGTTCGACCCCCTCGGTGACCAGGTGGGACGGGTGCGCGACGTCGTCGTGCTGGTGCGCCCCAAGGGCATGCCCCGGGCCGTCGGGCTCGTCGTCGAGGTGGCCGCCCGACGGCGCGTGTTCCTCCCCCTGACCCGCGTCACCTCCATCGACTCCGGGCAGGTCATCTCGACCGGCCTGGTGAACATGCGCCGGTTCGAGCAGCGCGCGYTCGAGACCCTCGCCGTGGGCGAGCTGCTGGACCGCACGGTCGAGTTCGTCGACGGCTCCGGCCCGGCCACGATCGAGGACGTCGCCATCGAGCTCCAGCGCAACGGCGACTGGGTCATCTCGAAGATCTTCGTCCGCCGCCAGCCGCCGGGCGGGCGAGGAATCCTGCGCCGACGCGGCGAGACCCTGCTGGTCTCGGTCGACGAGGTCACCGGGCTCGGCCAGGCCAGCGCCRCCCAGGGCGCCGAGCTGCTGCTCGCGCAGTACGAGGACCTCAAGCCGGCCGACCTCGCGGACGTCCTGCACGACCTCGGCCTCACGCGACGGCTCGAGGTGGCCAGCGCGCTGGACAACGAGCGGCTGGCCGACGTGCTGGAGGAGCTGCCCGAGGACGACCAGGTGGGCATCCTGCAGGGCCTGGCCCGCACGCGCGCCGCGGACGTGCTCGAGGCCATGCAGCCCGACGACGCCGCCGACCTGCTCGGCGAGCTGCCCGACGAGCAGGCCGCCGAGCTCCTCGAGCTCATGGAGCCCGAGGAGGCCAAGGACGTCCGGCGCCTGCTCGCCTACGAGGACAACACCGCGGGCGGTCTGATGACCACCGAACCCGTGATCCTCGGGCCGGAGACCCCCATCGCCGCGGCGCTCGCGCACGTGCGCCGCCAGGACCTGACGCCCGCGCTGGCGTCGATGGTCTTCGTCGCGCGACCGCCCCTGGAGACGCCCACCGGCCGGTTCATCGGCGTCGTGCACCTGCAGCGGCTGCTGCGCGAGCCCCCGCACGAGGCCATCGGCTCGATCGTCGACACCGACATCGAGTCCATCCCCGTCGACGCCCCGCTGCTGGCCGTGACGCGCAACCTGGCCACCTACAACCTGCTCGCGCTGCCGGTGGTGGACTCCGAGAAGCGCCTGCTCGGGGTGGTCTCCGTCGACGACGTCCTCGACCACCTGCTGCCCGAGGACTGGCGCGAGACGGACGACGAGGGCAACTTCTCGGGCACGGGCGTGCTCGGCGGGCCGGGGCCGGGGGTGACCCGTGGCTGAGCGCCTCGACACCCCGCTGGAGACGCGGCGCCGGTTCATCCGCAAGCCGCAGCTGGACGAGGACGCGTCCGGCAAGATCTCGGAGAGCATCGCCCGGTTCCTGGGCACGCCGCGGTTCATCATCTACCTGACGCTGTTCTGCCTCGTCTGGATCGCCTGGAACGTGTACGCCCCGGACGACCTGCGGTTCGACAAGGCGGCCAACGGGTTCACCGCCCTCACCCTCGTGCTCTCCCTGCAGGCGTCGTACGCCGCCCCGCTGATCCTGCTCGCGCAGAACCGGCAGACGGACCGCGACCGCGTGCAGGCCGAGCAGGACCGGCAGCGCTCCGAGCGCAACCTCGCGGACACCGAGTTCCTGGCGCGCGAGATGGCGGCGCTGCGCATCGCCCTGTCCGAGGTGGCCACCCGCGACTTCGTCCGCTCCGAGCTGCGCAACATGCTCGAGGACCTCACGGCGGAGCGCGATGCCGAGCCCGACAAGAGCCCGGAGCCGTCGGAACGGGGACGGAAGGCCCCCCGGGGCTAGTCCGCTCGCCGCCTACGATGGGCCGCATGCCGGACCCCACCGACCCCCTGCTCGCTGCCATCCGCGAGGCGCTCGCACACGTCCTCGACCCGGAGATCAAGCGCCCGATCACCGAGCTCGGCATGGTGCGCTCCGTCGAGGTCGACGGCGCGCGCGCGACCGTCGGGATCGACCTGACCACCCCCGGCTGCCCGCTGAAGGACACGCTCACGCGCGACGTCAGCGCCGCGGCGGCCTCCGTCGAGGGGATCGCGGACGTGTCCGTGGTGTTCGGTGTGATGTCACCCGAGCAGCGCGCAGCGCTGCGGACGCTGCTGCGCGGGACCGACACCGAGCCGGTCATCCCGTTCGCGCAGCCCGGGTCGCTGACCAAGGTGTACGCGATCGCGTCCGGCAAGGGCGGCGTCGGCAAGTCCTCCGTCACGGCCAACCTCGCGGTCGCCATGGCGGCAGACGGGCTGAAGGTCGGCATCGTCGACGCCGACATCTACGGCTTCTCGATCCCCCGCATGCTCGGGGTCACCCGGCAGCCGACGCGGGTGGACGACATGCTGCTCCCGCCCGAGGCGTTCGGCGTCCTGGTGGTCTCCATCGGCATGTTCGTGCCGCCCGGCCAGCCGGTCGTGTGGCGCGGGCCGATGCTGCACCGCGCGCTGCAGCAGTTCCTGGCCGACGTGTTCTGGGGCGACCTCGACGTGCTCCTGCTCGACCTGCCGCCCGGCACCGGGGACATCGCGATCTCCGTCGCGCAGCTGCTGCCGAGCTCCGAGCTCGTCGTCGTCACCACCCCGCAGGTGGCCGCCGCGGAGGTCGCCGAGCGTGCCGGGTCCGTGGCCGTGCAGACGCGCCAGCACGTGGTCGGCGTGGTGGAGAACATGTCGTGGCTCGAGCAGCCGGACGGCTCGCGGCTGGAGATCTTCGGCTCCGGTGGGGGGCGGACCGTCGCCGACAACCTCACCCGGATCACGGGCGGGGACGTCCCGCTGCTCGGCCAGGTTCCCCTCGACGTCCGGCTGCGCGAGGCCGGCGACGACGGGACCCCGGTGGTGCTCAGCGCCCCCGACTCCCCCGCCGCGCAGGCTCTGCGCGAGGTCGCCCGCTCCCTGGCCGCCCGCCGCCGCGGCCTGGCGGGCCGCTCCCTGGGTCTGACCCCCGCAGGGCGCTGACGCTCGACGCGCGCCCCGCGGTAGCGAGCACGACGTCCGCACGTCCGAGCGCCCTGGCGACCCGATGTGCGGACGTTGCCCAGCACTCTCCCGCGACGTCCGCACATCCGAGCGCCAGAGCAGCCTCATGTGCGGACGTCGCAGATCGCCGGCCGGCATCGAGACCAGCGCGTGTTGAAGTTTGTTTGTTTGAGTGCGATGCTGTTCGGGTGCTTGCCTCCCAGCGCCAGGAGCGGATCCTCGCCGCCGTGCGCTCCGAGGGTGCCGCGCGGGTCGCCGACCTGGTGGAGCGCCTCGACGTCTCGGACATGACGGTCCGGCGGGACATCGCGGAGCTGGCCCGGGCCGGCCTGGTCCGGCGGGTGCACGGCGGAGCGGTCGCCCCCGACGCACCCGGACGACCCACCGACGAGCCGGGCTTCGAGGCCAAGCGCTCCTGGGCGGGCGCCGAGAAGGCGGCGATCGCGCGCGCGGCGCTGGCGACGATCGAGCCCGGGCAGGCCGTCGCGCTCTCCGCCGGCACCACCACGTACCTGCTCGCCGAGCTGCTCGCCGGTTCGGGCATCGGTCCGCTCACGGTCGTCACCAACGGCCTGCGGATCGCCGACGCCCTGCACGGCGCCCACGGCATCGAGGTGATCCTCACCGGCGGAGTCCGTACGCCGTCCGACGCGCTCGTCGGCCCTGTCGCCGACGCCACGCTGGCGAGCCTGCGCGTCGACCGCACCTACCTCGGCGTGCACGGGCTCGACGCCCACGGCCTGACCACCCCGAACCTCGCGGAGGCCGCCACCGACCGCGCGCTCATGGCCTGCGCAGCGGCGACCACCGTGCTCGCCGACCACACGAAGTGGGGGGTGGTCGGCCTGGCCCGCATCGCCCCGCTCGACGACGTCGACACCCTGCTCACCGACGACGGCCTGCCCGCCGACGCCCGACGACACCTGACCGCGACCACCCTGGTCTTGGTCGACACCTCTGGAGCCACCCCGTGACCGTCCGACTGACCACGACCACGCTCGCCGACGGCCGGGAGCTGCTCTACTTCGACGACTCCGAGCCCTACGTCTCCGGCGCGGCCACCCGCACGCTCGAGGACGCACGCCCCCTGGTCGACCGGTTCGCCCCTGTCCCCGACGCCGACGGCGTCCCGCAGCCGGTCACCGGCCCGGAGCTGCGCCGCGACCCCCTCACGGGCGAGTGGATCCCGATGKCCGCCCAGCGCATGAACCGCACGTTCCTGCCGCCGGCCGACGCCAACCCGCTCGCCCCCGCCAAGCCCGGCGCGGTCTACCAGGACGGCGAGATCCCGGCGGAGGACTACGACGTCGTGGTGTTCGAGAACYGGTTCCCGTCGCTGCTCGCCGTGCCGGGTATCCCCGACGTCCCGGTGCAGCGCGACGGCGCGCCCCTGTGGACCGTCCGCCCGGCCGCGGGCCGCTGCGAGGTCATCTGCTTCTCGTCGGACTCGACCGCGTCGCTGAGCACGGTGACGCCGGGCCGGATGCGGACGATCGTCGAGGCCTGGGCGCAGCGGACCGAGGCGCTGAACGCTCTGCCGGGCATCGAGCAGGTGTTCGTGTTCGAGAACCGCGGCAAGGAGATCGGCGTCACTCTCCACCACCCGCACGGGCAGATCTACGCGTTCCCGTACCTCACCCCGAAGACGACCGCGATGCTCGCGCAGGCGCGTGCGCACCGGGAGCAGACCGGCCGCCTGCTGGGCCGCGACGTGCTCGACGCCGAGCTGGCGCACGGCGAGCGGATCGTGCTGGAGTCTGAGCACTGGGTGGCGTACGTGCCGTTCGCGGCGCGCTGGCCCGTCGAGGTGCACCTGGCCCCGCGGCGCGACGTGCCCGACCTGCCGGCGCTGACCGACGCGGAGCGCGAGGACTTGTCGACCGTCTACCTGTCGCTGCTGCAGCGGCTGGACCGGTTCTTCGTCGGCCCCGACGGCGAGGCGATCCCGCTGCCGTACATCTCCGGCTGGCACCAGGCCCCCGTGCGCGAGGGTCGCGACGACTCCCGCCTGCACCTGCAGCTGTTCTCGGTGCTGCGCGCGCCGGGCAAGCTCAAGTACCTTGCGGGCGTCGAGTCCGGCATGGGTGCCTGGATCAGCGACACCACCCCCGAGCGCATCGCGACCCGACTGCAGGAGCTGGCATGACACCCGAGTGGCTCGAGGCCTGGACCCCCGCCGAGGGCGCCGACCGCGCCGCCGGGCTGTTCCGCACCCGGTTCGAGGCGGAGCCCGACGGCACCTGGTCGGCGCCGGGCCGCGTGAACCTCATCGGCGAGCACACGGACTACAACGGCGGCCTCTGCCTGCCCATCGCGCTCCCCCACCGCACCTACGTGGCCCTGCGGCGGCGAGACGACGACACGGTGCGGCTCGTCTCCGCGCAGGAGCCCGCCGGGCTGCGGACGATCGAGCTGGCGGACGTCGCACCCGGCACGGTCGAGGGCTGGGCCGGCTACGTCGTCGGCGTCGCGTGGGCGCTGCGCCAGGCGGGGCACACGGTCTCCGGGTTCGACGTCGCGGTCGACTCGTGCGTGCCGTACGGCGCCGGGCTCTCGTCGTCCGCCGCGCTCGAGGCCTCGGTGGCTGTCGCCCTAGACGCCGTGTTCGCGCTCGGCCTGGCGGGGTCCGACGACGGACGCGCGACGCTGGCGTCGCTCTGCGTGCGCGCCGAGAACGAGATCGCCGGGGCGCCGACGGGGGGGATGGACCAGGCCGCCGCCCTTCGCGCCCAGGAGGGTGACGCCCTCCTGCTCGACTGCCTCGACGGCTCCGTCCGGCACGTCCCCTTCGACCTCGCCGCGCACGACCTGGCCCTGCTGGTCGTCGACACCCGCGCCGAGCACGCCCTCGTGGACGGTCAGTACGCGGCCCGCCGCGCGTCGTGCGAGGCGGCGGCGGAGCGCCTCGGCGTCGACACGCTGCGCGAGATCTCGGACGACCCCCGCGGCCTGGAGTGGGCGCTCGGCAAGCTGGACGACGACGTCCAGGTGCGCCGCGTCCGGCACGTGGTCAACGAGATCAACCGGGTCACCTGGTTCGTCGCCCTGCTCGACGCCGGCGAGGTCGGGCTCGTCGGCACCCTGATGAACCAGTCGCACGCCTCCTTGCGCGACGACTACGAGGTGTCGTGCCGGGAGCTGGACCTCGTCGTCGACACCGCTCGGGAGGCGGGTGCCACGGGAGCGCGGATGACCGGGGGCGGGTTCGGCGGGTCCGCGATCGCGCTGGTCGCCGCGGACGAGGTGGACCGAGTGGCTCAGGCGGTCGCGGACGCGTTCGCGGCGCAGGGTCTGCGGGCACCGGCGTTCCTGGTGGCGACGGCCGCGGGCGCCGCGTCCTGACCTGACGAACGAGCGGCGGGTTTCGTTGTCCGCCCCGCGCTCGATGCGAGCCACGGTCGCGCGCTCGTAGCGTCCTGCGTCATGCGGGGTGCGCGCGCGGCGACGGTGGTCGGTCTCGTCCTGGTCGCGGGGTGCTCGRGCGCCTCGGGTGCGCAGGGCGGTGGTCCGCTGAGCGACTACCTCGGCGAGTACGCGGCGAGGATGCAGACCGGGGACCACGCGCGCGCGGTCGCCGCCGAGGAGGCGATCGCGTCCTGCATGCACGCGGAAGGCTTCGACTACGTGCCTCGCCCCGAGGGCGCCTGGCACTCCGAGCTGGTCGAGGTGACCGCGGAGCACTCCACCCTGGCGTGGGCGGAGGAGCACGGCTACGGGTTGGTCGACGGCGTCGGCACCGCGGTGTCGACCGCAGCCCCGGACCCGAACGAGGAGACGCTCGCGGCCATGTCCGAGGCCGAGCGCACCGCCTACGACCAGGCGCTGCTCGGCGCGGCGGCGGACGACCCGCAGGCCGACGTCGACGGCTGCGCAGGGCCGGCGGACCAGGCCGCGTGGACGTGGTGGGAGGACGCCACCTACCAGCACTTCCGGGACGAGACGACCCGGATCGAGGACGCCGTCGACGACGACGCGCAGGTGACCGCCGCCGCCACGCAGTGGCGAGCGTGCGCCGCCGAGCGCGGCCATCCCGAGCTGGACGCGTTCGGCGACGGGATGCGCCTCATCGCGGACGAGGTCGCGCCGTACCAGTCCACCGGGTCGGGGAGCATCCCGGTCGACGTCCGACCGGCGCTGCTCGAGCGGGAGATCCAGCTGGCCACGACCGAACGAGGGTGCGACGAGGAGGTCGGGCTCACCCGCACCCGGGACGGGCTGGTCGCCGTCGCGCAGCGCACCTACGTCGACGAGCACCGAGCCGAGCTGGACGCGTGGGAGCTGAGCTGGCCTGCACCTTCGCCGTCGTGACACGCCGCGACGGTGGTTGACGTCTAGTACGCACCGCGCAGTAGTGTCTGGCCCGCGATACCGGACGCACATCATCCTCCCGACGGATCCCCTGATCAGCGCGGGGTCGGTACGTTCCGGTCGCACCGCTGGCCGTCCCATCGACAACGAGGAGCCCGACCGTGGGGGTCACCCGCCGGATCATCTTCCCGACCATCCGCCTGATCCTGTGGGCGATCATCGCGGCCGCCCTGGTGAAGATCGCGTTCGCCGGTGCGGACGTCAGCACCGTCGACAACTCCCTGCAGCCCACCGGGGCGATCGTCGAGCCGACCGTCGAGGTGGCGACCGGCACCGTGACCAACGCGGTGACCGTGCAGGCGTCGGTCACCTCCGACCCGGCCGTCGTCGTGCGGGCCACGCTGGCGGGCACGGTGTCCAAGCTGCTCGCCGCGGACGGCGCGGCGGTCGCCGCGGGCGCTCCCATCCTGGAGATCCGGCAGGAGACCCCGCAGGACCCGATCGTGAAGACGAACCCGGAGACGGGCGAGGTGACCACCACCGAGCGCAAACCGAAGGTCGTGATCGAGACCGTGAAGGCGCCGGTCGCGGGGACCCTGTCGCTGCCCACGCTCAAGGACCAGGTGGTCTCGGTCGGTGACGAGGTGGGCAAGGTGGCCCCCGGCACGCTCTCGGTCACCGGGACCCTCACCCCCGACCAGCAGTACCGCCTGGTGGGCGCCCCGACCCAGGCCAGCGTCACGCTCACGGGCGGGCCGGCACCGTTCGACTGCACCGGGCTGCGCGTCGGCGCAGCCCCCGCCACGGGCTCCGAACCCGACTCCACCGGGGTCACGAGCGCGTCGGGCACGGTCACGTGCGCGATCCCGGCGGGCGTCACGGCGTTTCCCGGCCTCGGCGCGTCGGTCGAGATCACCAACGGCACGGCCGCCGACGTGGTGGTCGTCCCGATCACGGCGGTGCAGGGCACGGTCCAGAAGGGGAACGTCTGGGTGGTCGCCGCCGACGGCAGCGACGAGAAGCGGCCCGTCGGGCTGGGCCTCACCGACGGCGAGAACGTGCAGATCACCGAGGGCCTGGCCGCGGGCGACACGATCCTCGAGTTCATCCCGGTGCCCGGCGGCGCCGGGAAGCCGGTCGACTGCACCCTCAACTACGACCCGGCTGTGTGCGGCGGATGAGCCTCCTCGAGCTCACCGACGTCACGCGGACGGTCCGGCTGCCCGACGACCGGCTGCTGCACATCCTCCAGGGCGTGACCCTCTCGGTCGACGCGGGCGAGCACGTCGCGATCGTCGGCCGCTCCGGCACCGGCAAGTCGACGCTGCTCAACATCCTCGGCCTGCTCGACGCGCCGACCACGGGCCAGTACCTGCTCGAGGGCGTGCCGATCGGCAAGCTCTCGAACGGCACGCGCACCAAGCGCCGCGGGCGGGACTTCGG
>NZ_JBFUHU010000065.1:0-12929 GCF_056402235.1 Cellulomonas sp. P4_B5_2 | reverse complement strand
GTCGAGCACCGCGGCACCGTTGGCGCAGATGGCGACCCCGTGACCGGCCACGTGCGACGCGAGCTCACGCAGCCAGCGCGGCGGCCGTGCCGTCACGAACACCACCTCGACCCCGGCGTCGGCTGCGCGCACCAGGGCAGCCGCCGTGCGCGGGGAGACCGTGCCGTCGGGGCGCAGGAGGGTGCCGTCGAGGTCGGTGGCGACGAGCCGGGGGGCGCGAGTCATCGTCGGGTCGGTCCCCGTCGGGCACGTGCCTGCCAGCAGGAGGGGTGCCAGTGCCGGCGGTCGTCGAGAGCCTCGCCGAACAGCCCGTCGGACCGCCACGCGACGACGTGCGAGGTGCCCGCGGTCACCAGCTGGTCGCAGCCGGGGCACCGGTACTCACGGTCGGACCCGCGCACCCGCTGGACCACCCACTCGCCGTCGGCCGCGGACTCGGACTGCCGGCCGCCCGTGGCGCGATCGAGGTCGAGCTCGACGTGCTCCGCGCCGTACGGCCGCTTCGTCGATCGTCGTCCCACCGCCCCATCCTCCCCCACGACCCACGGGACGTCCGCACTCCAGCAGGCAGGAACCCACACGAGTGCGGACGTCCGGATGGGGAGACGGCAACGTCCGCACTCGAGGGGTTCGGGACCCGACGGAGTGCGGACGTTGCGGGAGCGGAGTGGGTCAGAGGGCGGCGGACTCCGGGGTCGGGATGGTGTTGGTGCGCAGGAGCTCGCGGTACCAGAGGCCCGAGTCCTTCACCGTGCGCTCCAGGGTGTCGTAGTCGACGCGGACCACGCCGAAGCGGCGGTCGTAGCCGTAGGACCACTCGAAGTTGTCCATCAGCGACCAGACGAAGTAGCCGCGCACGTCCGCGCCGCGCTCGATGGCCTCGCCGACCGCGTCGATGTGGTCGTGCAGGTAGGCCACGCGTCCGGCGTCGTGCACGCGGCCGTCCTCGCTGACCTCGTCGTAGAACGCGGCACCGTTCTCCGTGATCGCCATCGGGATGCCCGGGTAGCGGTCGTGGATCTCGAGGAGCAGGTCCACCAGGCCCTGGGGCTCGATGTTCCAGCCCATCGCGGTGTGCGGCCCCGGCTGCGGGAGGAACTCGACGTTGGCGGCGCCGACCCACGGGCTGTTCTCGGACGAGCGGTGGCCGTCCGGACCCGGGGTGCCGTCGCCGCCGGCGGGCGTGCCGTGCTGCACCCGACCGGTCGAGTAGTAGTTGATGCCCAGCAGCGCGAGGGGGACCTGGATCAGGTCGAGGTCGCCGTCGAGCACGAAGGACCAGTCGGTGATCGCCTCGGTGTCGGCGAACACCTCCTTGGGGTACGCACCGTCGAGGATGGGGCCGAGGAAGACCTCGTTGGCGATGGTGTCGATGCGGCGCTTGGCCTCGACGTCCTCGGGGGCGTCGGTCGCGGCGCGCGTGACGTGCAGGTTGAGCGTCACCGAGATCGGGGTGTCCTGGCCGAGCACGTCCTTGATGGCGCGGCCGGCGAGGCCGTGCGCGAGGTTGAGGTGGTGCACGGCGGCGAGCGCCTTCGCGTCGTCCGTCACGCCGGGGGCGTGGACGCCGGACGCGTAGCCCAGGAACGACGAGCACCACGGCTCGTTCAGCGTGGTCCACAGGTGGATCCGGTCCCCGAGCACCTCGGCGAGCTTGCGCGCGTACTTCTCGAACTGCAGCGCGGTCTGCCGGTTGGCCCAGCCGCCCTCGTCCTCGAGCGCCTGCGGGAGGTCCCAGTGGTAGAGCGTGGCGACAGGCTTGATGCCGGCGGCGATCAGGCGGTCGGCGAGGTCGACGTAGAAGTCGAGGCCGGCCTGGTTGAACTCGCCCGAACCGGTGGGCTGGACGCGGGGCCACGCGATCGAGAACCGGTAAGCCTGCAGGCCCAGGTCCTTCATGATCGCGACGTCCTCGGCGACGCGGTGGTAGTGGTCCGCCGCGACGTCACCCGTGTCGCCGTCGAGCACCTTGCCGGGCGTGCGGGAGAACGTGTCCCAGATGGACGGGCCGCGACCGTCCTCGTCGAACGCACCCTCGATCTGGTACGAGGCGGTGGCCGAGCCCCAGAGGAAGTCGGCGGGGAACTGGCGTCCGGAGGGGCGCGAGGTCGTCATGAGCGGGTCCTTCGATCGTGCGGACGGATCCGGGTGATGGTGGCGGGCGCACGGTCCTCGACCGGCTCCTGCGCCGGACGGCCACGAGCCGCGCCGTGGTGTCGAATCGATACGATACACGTCGTGGGAACGCTCCCGCCACCCCAGGTTCCCCTGGGGTGACGGGACCCGTCAGAGCGTGAGCTCGACCGTGGTCTGCCCCGCGATCGCGCTCGCGCCGGGTCCGTCGAGACCGACCTGCACGTTCCACGGACCGACTGCGCCACGCGCCTCGACGCGGACGGCGTCGCCGGTGCGCTCGACCACGAACGTCGTCGGGTCACCCCCGTCGGAGGCCGGCACGACGACGACCGACCGGTGCTGGTCGGCCAGCTCGAACAGGCGCAGCGTGACGCCGTCGGCCCACTCGTAGTCCGGACGGTCCGTGCGGGCACCCACCGGCAGCACCGAGTCGGGCCGCACGTACACGGGCAGCGACGAGAACCCGTGCTCCTCGCGCACCCAGCGCGGACCGGTCACCTGGTCGCCGGTGAGCAGCGACGTCCAGGTCCCCTCCGGCACGTAGACGTCGACGCGCCCGTCGGCGGAGAACACCGGCGCCACCAGCACGGACTCGCCCAGCATGTACTGCGTGTCGACGGTGGCCGCCCCGGGGTCGTCGGGGAACTCGAGCACCATCGGGCGCATCACCGGCAGGCCCTGCTCGTGGGCGTCGAGCCCCACCCGGCCGAGGTACGGCATGAGCGCGAGCTTGAGCTCGGTGAAGGTGCGCGTCACGTCGACGGCCTCCTCGTCGAACGCCCACGGCACCCGGTAGGAGTCCGAGCCGTGCAGGCGGCTGTGCGACGAGAGCAGGCCGAACGGCAGCCAGCGCTTGAACACCGCGGCGTCGGGCGTGCCCTCGAAGCCCCCGATGTCGTGGCTCCAGTAGCCGAACCCGGACGACGAGAGCGAGAGCCCGCCGCGCAGCGACTCGGCCATCGAGACGAACGTCGACTCGCAGTCGCCACCCCAGTGCACGGGGAACTGCTGGCCACCCGCGGTCGCCGACCGGGCGAACAGCACGGCCTCGCCCGGACCGCGCTCGGCCTCGAGCAGCTCGAAGACCGCGCGGTTGTACTGGTGCGTGTAGTGGTTGTGCATGCGCTCGGGGTCCGAGCCGTCGTGCCAGACCACGTCGGTCGGGATCCGCTCGCCGAAGTCCGTCTTGAAGGCGTCGACCCCCTGGCCGAGCAGCCGGCGCAGGTGCCCCTGGTACCAGGCGACGGCGTCCGGGTTGGTGAAGTCGACGAGTGCCATGCCCGCCTGCCACTGGTCGGTCTGCCACACGGACCCGTCGGCGCGCTTCACCAGGAAGCCGCCCGCCCGCCCCTCCTCGAAGAGGCCCGAACGCTGCGCGATGTACGGGTTGATCCAGACGCAGACCTTGAGGCCCTTGGCGTGCAGCCTCTCGAGGAGGCCCTCGGGGTCCGGGAACGTCGCCGGGTCCCACGTGAAGTCGGTCCAGTGGAACGCGCGCATCCAGAAGCAGTCGAAGTGGAAGACGCTCAGCGGGAGCCCGCGCTCGGCCATGCCGTCGACGAACGACATCACGGTGGCCTCGTCGTACTGCGTGGTGAACGAGGTCGACAGCCAAAGGCCGTACGACCAGGCCGGCACCCGCGCCGGACGGCCGGTCAGCGCGGTGTACCGGCGCAGCACCGCCTTGGGCGTCGGACCGTGGATCACGTAGTACTGCAGGGTCTGGCCCGGGACGGAGAACTGGGTGCGGGAGACCGCCTCGGAGCCGATCTCGAAGGAGACCCGGCCCGGGTGGTCGACGAACACGCCGTAGCCCGCGTCGGACAGGTAGAACGGCACGTTCTTGTACGCCAGCTCGCTGGCCGTGCCGCCGTCCTCGTTCCAGACGTCGACGGACTGGCCGTTCTTCACGAAGGCACCGAACCGCTCGCCGAGCCCGTAGACGTGCTCCCGGATGCCGAGCGAGAGCTGCTCGTGCACGTAGGAGTCGCCCTGCGCGTCCGTGACCACGCCGATGCTGCGCGCGGTCGACGACGTCAGCACCCGCCCGTCGGCCTCGAACTCGACGCCCCACTCCCCCTCGGTGGACACCCGGGCGGTGAGCCCACCGGACCGCAGCGACGCCACGGGGCCGTCGACGACCACCTTGACGTCCGCGGGCGACGTCGCGACCTCGAAGGCGGGGCCGCGGTCGACGCCGCCGACGTGGTGCTCGATGCGGACGCCGATCACGTCGTCCATCGGCGACGAGAACGTCACCGTGACGAGCGGGCGGTTCAGGGTGTCGCCGCGCGACGTGAGCGGGACCGTCGCGCTGTAGACCGTGAGCGTGTCCTCGCCGACCACGACGTCCGCGACGCTGCGCGGGCGCAGCACCTGGACGCCGGGGAGGAGCTGCCAGTACCCGTCGGTGAACTTCATGGTCGCTGCCTTTACTTGACCGCGCCGGCGGTGACGCCGCGGGTCAGGGTGCGCTGGAACAGGAGGAAGAAGATGACTGCCGGCACGAGCGAGACCAGGGCACCGGCGTTGGTCGTCGGTGCATCCATCATCCGGTCACCCTGCAGGGACGCGAGGGCCACGGGGATCGTCTGCGTGTCGTTGGACGTGAGCATGACCAGCGGGATGAAGAACTCGTTCCAGGTCCAGATGAAGAAGAAGATCATCAGCACCGAGAGCGTCGGCCGGACCACCGGGAAGACGACCTTCCAGAGGACCTGCCAGCGGGTCGCGCCGTCGAGCGCGGCCGCCTCGAGCAGCGCCTTGGGGAACGTGCCCAGCACCGAGGAGAGCAGGTAGGTGCCGAACGCCGACTGGATGACGGTGAAGATGATGATCACCGACCACGGGGAGTTCGACAGCCCGGCCTGCTGCGCCATGGTGAACAGCGGGTAGATGAGGGCCTCCTGCGGCAGCATCGTCGCCAGCAGGAAGAGGGTCACCACCCACAGTCGCGCCTTGATCCGCCCGATGCCGATCGCGTACGCGTTCAGCAGCGAGAGCAGGGTGCCCGCGACGGCCACCGCGCTCGAGATCCAGATCGAGTTGACCAGCTTCTGAGGGAAGTCCACGCGCTCCCAGAACGCCTTGACGCCCTCGGTGTAGAACTCCTGCGGCCAGCTGAGCGGGCCGTTCAGGGAGTAGTCGGCGGGCGACTTGAACGCGTTGAGCAGCATGATCAGGAACGGCACGATCATGAGCACGGCCACGAGCACCGCGAACGCCAGCACGAACCAGCGGGTCGTCCCGCGACGGTGACGAGCACCGGCCGGCAGGTCGGCGGGCATCCTCGTCGCCGGAGCGTCGATCACGTCGACGGCCATCAGCCGACCCCTTCCTTGCGCTCGCTGCGCGCCTGCGCCACGAGGATGATCCCGGCGACGATGACGATCACGAGCGTGAGCACGTTGGCCACCGCGGCGCCGTAGCCGACCTTCGACTTGTCGAAGAAGTTGAGGTACGAGTAGTAGCTGGGCACCAGGGTCGAGCTCTCCGGGCCGCCGCGCGTGAGCACGTAGATCGGGCCGAACACCTTGAGCGCGGCGACCGTGCAGGTGAGCACGACGACGAACGTCTCAGGCTTGATCTGCGGGATCGTGATGGCACGGAACCGGCGCCACCAGTTCGCACCGTCCAGCTCGGCCGCCTCGTACAGCTCGGGGTCGACGCGCTGGAGGGCGGACATGAAGATGACGACCGGGTAGCCGATCTGCACCCACACCAGGACGAGCATGACGCTGGGCAGCGCCGTCGTGGGCGAGCCCAGCCAGTTCGGGGGGTTCTCGATGCCGATCGACCGCAGGATCTCGTTCACGGCGCCGGTCTGCGCGTTGAGGATCCAGTTCCACAGCACACCGGCGACGGCGACGGGCAGGATCTGCGGCAGGTAGTACGTGGCCCGCAGCACCGAGGCGGAGCGGGCGCCGAACGTCTTGCCGAGGTAGTCGAAGAGCACGGACGCGAGCAGGAGGCCGATGAGCGTCGGCACGATCACCATCGCGACGATCATCGAGATCGAGTTGCGGAACGAGGTCCAGAACTGCTCGTCGTGCAGCAGCGCCGCGTAGTTGTCCAACCCGACCCAGGTGTGCGGGGCCATTCCGCCCTTCCACTTCTGGAAGCTGTAGACGACGTTCGTCCCGAACGGGATGCCGATGACGACGACGAACCCGATGAGACCGGGCACCAGGTACGGCAGGTAGGAGACCCAGGTGGGGCGGGTCCGGCGGCGACGAGGTCCACCCGTGGCGGGGGGCGCGGCGTCGATCGTGCGGTCGTGCAGAGCGTCGGTGCTCATGGGGTCCTCCGTAGGGCGGGCCTGACGGCCCGGGCGGGTGCTGACTGCGGGCAGCTCCCGCCCGGGCACGGCGGGGTCACTCGCCGAGCAGGTCCTGCTTGCCGGACACGTAGGCGTCCTCGAGGCCGGTGAGCACCTCGTCCGGCGACTTGGACTGGTTGACCAGCGACTGCAGCTGGCTGACGATCACGTCGTAGAAGCCCGCGACCGGCCAGTCGGGGTAGTACGCCAGGCCGTCGTCACCGAGGATGTCGGCGAAGTTCTGCGTGAGCTCCGCCGTCTTCGGGTCCGTGATGGCCGTCGGGTCGCCCGCGACCGGCAGACCGCCTGCCTGGCCGAGCACGTCCTGCACCTCGGGGCGCAGCGTGATGTCGATGAACTCCTCGGCCAGCGACTTCGAGTCGGCGTTCGTCGGGACGACCCAGAGGTTGCCGGACGAGCCCGGGTGCAGCGCGTTCTCGGGGAACAGCGTCTGCGCCCAGTCGAACTGGATCTCCGACTGGAGGCGGCCGAACCACCACGAGCCCGAGACCATGATCGGGTAGGTGCCGTCGATGAACGACACGCCCATGTCCTCGGCGGTCAGGCCGGCCGAGTCGGACGCGATGTAGCCGTTCTTGACCCACTCGTCGAGCTTCTCGGTCGCCTGCGTCATCGCCTCGCCGTGCCAGTCGACGTCGTTGGYGAACAGCTGGTAGTCGTCGACCAGCGCGCGGTCGCCGTAGTGCAGGACCAGCTCGTACCAGAGCTGCCCGAGGGGGTACTCCGCGCCGGCCTCGGCGAGCGGCGTGACGCCGTTCTCCTTGAAGGTCGCCAGGGCGGCCTCGAAGTCGTCGAACGTCGTCGGCACCTCGATGCCGTACTGGGCGAACATGTCCTTGTTGAGGTAGACGCCCACGAACTCGCCGTAGTTGGGCACGCCGTACCACTCGCCCGAGCCCATGAGCCCGTCCTCGTCGTACTGGGCGGTCGTCGCGATGGAGCCGCTGAGCGCGGTGTCCCAGCCCTTCTCCTTCGCGGCGTCCGTCAGCGGCGTGAGCAGGCCCTGCGAGGCCAGCTGCCCGGCGGTCGCGTTGCCCTTGTTGTACTCCATGACGTCCGGGACGTCGTCGCCGGTGAGCACGATCTTGGCGTTCTTCTGGATCTGCTCGAAGGTCTGCTTCTCGACCTCGACGGTGACGTCGGGGTTCTCCTCCTCGAAGATCTCGATGGCCTTGGCCCATGCCTGGCCCATCGCGGACTCGTCGTTCTCGTAGTGCCAGATCGTGAGCGTCTTGGTGTCCGCGTCACCGTCTCCGCCGCCGCTGTCACCGCCGCTGCTGCTGCAGGCCGTCAGTGCGAGCGGGGCCAGGAGGGCGGCGGTACCGACAGCCGCCCATCGCCGTGTGCTGATCCTCATCCGGGTTCTCCTCATCGAGTGGATGGTCGGGTGGGGGTACCCGATCGTCGAAGCGCTTCGATAGGCTAACTGCCGATTCTCATCTTGTCCACCACGAATGCGCGCTTCGCCTAGGAGCGCTATCGTCGAAGCGCTTCGCCTTGGACGACGCCGTCCAGGCGATAGTTCCCCAGCGGGTCGGAGGGGGCCCGCTAGGGTGACTCCCGGCACCCGGCGACCGGGGCTCGACGACTTGGAGGAGCACCGCGGTGAGCACGATCGACGACGTCGCCCGAGCCGCAGGCGTCTCCGTCTCCACCGTGTCGTACGCGCTCTCGGGCAAGCGCCCCATCTCGGCCGAGACCCGCGCCCGCGTCGAGCGCGCGGTCCGCGAGCTCGACTACCGCCCCCATGCCGGCGCCCGCGCGCTCGCCTCACAGCGCACCCAGGTGCTCGCGCTCATGGCCCCCCTACGCGTCGACGTGAACGTCGGCGTGATCATGCAGTTCGTCACCGGCGTCGTCACGCGCGCGCAGTCCTACAAGCACGACGTCCTGCTGCTCACCCAGGACGACCACGACGGGATCGAGCGGGTCGCGGCGGGCTCCATGGTCGACGCCGTGCTGATGATGGACGTCGAGGCCGAGGACCCCCGGCTGCCCATCCTGCGCCGGCAGCGGCAGCCCGCCGTGCTCATCGGGCTGCCACGCGACGCGACCGGGTTCTCGTGCGTCGACCTCGACTTCGAAGCCGTCGGACGGGTCACCGTCGCGCACCTCGCGGAGCTCGGGCACCGGCAGGTCGCACTGATCGGCTCCCCGCGGGCGGTGCTGAGCCGGCGCACCACCTACGCCGTGCGGCTCGTGCGCGGGTTCACGCAGGAGGCCAACCGGCTGGGGATCGAGTCCGTCTTCGAGACCTGCGAGTCGTCGCACAGCGGGGCCATCGAGGCGGTCGACCAGGTGCTCGCCGCTCTGCCGGACGTGACCGCCATCGTCGTGCACAACGAGGTGGCACTGCCCGCGGTCCTCGAGACGCTCCGGTCGCGCGGCAAGGACGTGCCCGGCGACATCTCCGTCGTGGCCGTGTGTCCCCAGGACGTGGCCCTCGGGCAGACCCAGCCGCTGACCTCCGTCGACATCCCGGCGCACGCCATCGGCAGCGTCGCGGTCGACATGGCGATCGGCCGGCTCAACGGGGACCAGCCCGCCGAGACCCGCCTCCTCGCGCCCGTCCTCACCACGCGGACCAGCACCGCTCCCCCGCGCCGCTAGCACCGCGGCACCCCCGGGCGGGACGTGCAGCCGGCCCGCCACCGGCGATCCCGTCAGAAGGTCCTCGCCGTCGGCCGGCAGCACGGCCCGTCGTCGGCGGAACTCCCGCTCGTGGTCGGGGTCGACGTCGCGGGCGAGCCCCTCCCGCCACGACGCCTCCTCGACACGGAGGTCCGGGCCATCGACCACGACGAGCGCGAGGGCGTGACCTTCACGGCGCGCACCCGCGAGGCCGGCGACGCCCTCGAGGTCACGCGGGGCCGCCGCACCGGCCGGGTGCTGTTCCGGGACGTCGACCGTCGCCGGGGGCGGTTCCGTGCGGGTCGAGGTGCGCGACGGACGGTCGTGGCGGCTGCTCGGTCACGTGGACGTCCCCGGGAGCGACCGCTACGACTGGTCGTCGGCGGAGGTCTCCGTGGCGGCGGTGGGTGCACGACCTGCGTCTCGTCCTGGTCGGTGCGGTGCGGCTGGCCTCGCTGCGGGGCCGCGCGTGGCGGCCGCTACGGTGGGGCGATGACGACCCCGGAACGTGCTCCGTGGCTCCCGCCGTCGTGGTTCATCCGGGTCGCCTGGCGGGTGCACCGGGGCCTCTACCGCCTCAGCGGCGGACGGTTCCTCTGGACGCCGTCGAACAAGCGCGGCTGGGGCGCCCTGCGCCTGACGACGACCGGCCGGGCCTCCGGGCAGGAGCGCAGCGTCATCCTCGGCTACCTGGAGGACGGTCCCCACCTCGTCGCGCTCGCGATGAACGGCTGGATCGAGGGGCACCCCGCGTGGTGGCTCAACCTCGAGGCCCACCCCGAGGCCGTCGTCAGGCTGGACGGCCAGCAGGCGCGGCCGGTACGCGCCCGCACCGCGGTCGGCCAGGAGCGTGAACGGCTCTGGAGGCTCTGGTCCGTGGTCGACCCGAAGCTCGACGCCTGGGCCGCCACGCGGACGACCGAGACGCCGGTCGTCGTGCTCGAACCCCGCTAGACCCAGGCGCCCCCGCGCATCACGCGGACGGGGACGAGGTCGTCGTCGGTCACCACCAGGTCGGCTCGGCGGCCCGCGGCCAGTGCGCCCAGGTCGCGCCGGCCCAGGACGTCGGCCGGCACGGTCGCCGCGGCGAGCACGGCGTCCTCCAGGGGGACCCCGGCGGCGACCACCCTGCGCACGATGTCGAGCAGGTGTGCCACTCCCCCGGCGATCGCGCCCGTCTCGTCGGCGATCCGGGCCACCCCGTCGGCCACCCGCACCGCCATCGGTCCCAGCCGGTACTCGCCGTCCGGCATGCCCGCGGCGGCCATGGCATCGGTCACCAGGGCGATCGAGCCCGCGCCCACCAGGTCGAACACCGACCGGACCGTGCCGTCGGCCAGGTGGGTGCCGTCGGCGATCAGCTCGACCACCAGCTCGCCGCGGGCAGCGGCCGCCAGGCACGCGGCGATCGGGCCCGGGTCGCGGTGGTGCAGCGGGCGCATGCCGTTGAACAGGTGGGTGGCCGTGAGTCGACGGTTGGAGGTCGCGGCGAGCAGGTCGAACGCGCGGTCCACTGCGTCGTCGACCTGCTCCGCGGAGGCGTCCGTGTGGCCGATCGACGGCACCGCGCCGACGTCGACGAGGGCCTCCAGCACCGCCTCTGCGCCGGACACCTCCGGCGCCACGGTCATCGTCGCGAGGTGCCCCCGCGCGGCCCCGGCGATGGCGCGGACCAGCTCGGGGTCTCCCGCGAGCATGTCGGCCGGGTTCTGGGCGCCGCAGCGGTCCGCGGACAGGAACGGGCCCTCGAGGTGGATGCCGACGATCTCGCCGGCGTCCGCCAGGTCCGCGAGCAGAGCGGTCTGCGCCAGCAGGACCTGCGGCGCGGCCGTGACCAGCGACGCGACGAGGCTGGTGGTGCCGTGCCGGCGGTGCTCGTCGACCGCCCGCTGGGCGTCCGCGGCATCGGCCGCGTCGGGGAAGCTGGCGCCGCCGCCGCCGTGGCAGTGCAGGTCCACCAGCCCCGGCAGGATCGTCGCGTCGCTCACCGACGGCAGCACCCAGCCGCGCGGCAGCCGCTCGGAGGGGCCCACCCAGACGATCGTCCCGTCGTCGACGACCACGACACCGTCGTCGAGGACCCCCCGGGGGAGGACGAGCCGACCGCGCAGGACCAAGGGGGTCTCGATGCTCACGGGGTCATCCTTCCCCATGGGAGCGCCGCGCCCTGCTCGTCCGTCCATCGGGTCTGACCGGCGTGCACGCGGCCGGTCCACCACCGGGCGACGCCCGCGCCCAGCGCACCCTCGGCGGCGGCCACGAGCGCGTACCAGCCGACGACGCTGAGGTAGTTGAGCATGCCGAACAGCGTGACCGACAGGACCGCACCGACCAGGGCGAACACGGTCACGTGGACCCACTCCCGGGTGGATCCCTGCAGCAGGTGCGCGGTCAGCACGCCCATCGGGAAACCCACCGCAGCGATCGGGACGATCGCCACCAGCAGGCCCACGACGAGGATGTAGACCCCGATGCTCGGGACACCGGCCACGGGGTCGTGGAGATGGCTGATCACGCCGAGCACGGCGAACGCCACCAGGTTGACCACGGTGAGCACCGCCAGGCAGCGCAGGCACAGGGCCGCGATCGCGCGCGGGCCACGGACGTTCATGCCACGCTCCCGACCGTGCGCCGGTCCGCGGCGAGCACCCGGCGTGCGCCGCGGGCGAGCAGTCGCAGGTAGGCGCGCTGCGCGACGACGGTGAGCGGGCCGACGGCGCGCACCCACCAGAGGTCGGGGACGGAGTACGCGCCCACGACGAACCAGAGGTCGCCCGCCGCGTCGCGCTCGACGGTGAACGACTCCTCGCCGCGGAACAGGTGGCCCGACACGGTGCCGTAGCCGAAGCCGACCCGGTCCGCCGTGCGCTCGACCCAGACCACCTCGCACGGCTCGTGCAGCCGGACCGGCCCGATGCCGAGCCGGCTGGCGACCCGCACCCCCGGGGCAGCGGCGTCGGCGTCGTGGAGCAGCCCGATGCCTGCGGCCGCGTGCACCTGCCAGCGCAGCAGCGCGTCGCCGACCCGGGCGAGGTCGTCGGGGCGCGAATCGGGAGTGAGCAGGTGCCGGACACGCAGGTGCCGGTACCCGGCGGGGAGCGGACCGCCCTGGGTCGCACCGACCTCGGTGTACGTCAGCCCGGTCGGTTCCGGGACCGGGCCCCGGAGCCGGAGGCCGAGCAGCGTGCACAGGACGAAGCCGAGCGCGTTGGCCACCCCGTGCGTCGCGGCCATCGACGACAGGCTCGGGTGCGCGATCCCGGTGGCCTCCCCGAGCGCCCACCACAGGGCGAGCACCATCGAGGCGACGATCGTCGCCGCCCCCACGCGGAGCAGGGCGCGCGCCGCCCCAGAACCGGTCAGCCCCAGGGTCGCCGCCGCGGAGCACCAGAGCCCGAGGGTCAGCATCGCGGCGCCGACCAGTTCGGCGGCATCCGAGAAGAAGTAGCCGACGAGGACGAGGACCACGCCTGCGGGTGCCGCCGTCGCGGCGACCCGTGTCAGGGGCCCGGCCGCCGCGTGCGCCACGAGGCCGACCACCAGGCACGCGCCGAACCCGGCGAACAGCATGTGCGGAACGGTGAGGGCGAGGTAGTCGCCGGAGAACCCGAGCAGGCCCCAGCCCGCCCGCTCCGCGACGAGCGCCAGCGCCCCGACCAGCGGCGTCGCCAGCGCGACCGCGGTGGACACGAGTCGCACCCGCAGCACGCAGCCGGCCAGGACGACCGCGGCCGCGGCGAAGGGCACGGCGCGCGCGGCCGCGGCGGGACCCACCGGCAGCCAGACGCTCACCGCGGCGAGCAGCCCGACCAGCGGCCAGAGC
>NZ_JBFUHU010000064.1:0-13062 GCF_056402235.1 Cellulomonas sp. P4_B5_2 | reverse complement strand
GCCCTGGCCGTGGCACGTCCGACCCGAGCACTCCTCACCACCCCGATCGGAGAACCCATGGCGGCCCACCGCCCCCTGCTCGCCGCCGCCACCGTCGCGCTGACGGCGTTCCTCGCGGTCTGCGCCGCCCCGGCCGCCCTCGCGGACGACACCGCTGCGGCTTGGGCGGTCACGCCGGCGGGCGCGGCCGGCGCCGCCGACGGTCGGACCAGGTTCGAGCTCGCTGCGGCGGCGGGGGAGACCGTCGAGGAGCACGTGCTCATCACGAACTCCTCGACGGTCGAGCGCGAGTTCGCGGTGTACGGGGCCGACGGGTTCAACACGCCGTCCGGCGGCTACGACCTCTCACCGGCAGCCCAACCGCCGACCGACCTGGGCGCGTGGGTGAGTGTCGCGAGCCCGACGGTCACGATCCCGCCGCTGGCGACCGCGTCCCTCGCGTTCACGGTGGCGGTCCCAGCCGGGGCCTCGCCCGGCGACCACCCCGGCGGGATCGTCGTCTCACCCGTCCAGACGCAGGTCACCAGCGCCGGGGTGCTCGTCGACACGCGGGTGGCGGTCAGGCTCAACCTCCGGGTGGCCGGAGAGCTGGCCCCTGCGCTCGAGGTGCGGGAGGTCAGCGGCACGTTCGACGCATCCCTCGTGCCGTTCGCCTCGGCGCCGATGACCGTCACCTACGAGGTGGTCAACACCGGCAACGTCAAGGTGGTCGGCGTCCCGCGCGTCCGGGTGACCGGACCGTTCGGTCGGACGCTGGCGTCGCTCGATGCCGAGCAGACCCGGGAGGTCATGCCAGGCGACTCCTTCACGGTCGTCTCGATTCTCGAGGGCGTCGAGCCGCTCGGGGTGTCCACCGCGGTCGTGGACGTCGACATGGCCGCAGCGCCGGGGCCGGACACCGAGATCCCGCTCGTCTCCAGCACGGCGCGGACCACCGTGCTGAGCGTCTCGTGGACGGGGCTGGCCCTCGTCGCACTCCTCGCCGCGACCGTCTGGTACCTCGTGCGCCGGACGCGCCGCCGGCGCCGGGAGGGTGCCGAGCACTGGGAGCGGATGGTTGCCGAGACGCGCCACGAGATCGAGACCGCGTCCGCGCGGGGCACCCGTGCCCTCGGCGCCGGACTGGTCCTGCTGGCCGTCCTGGCGCTGACCGCCGCGGCCGCGATCAGCAGCGCCCCTCCGGCCCTCGCGGCGGGTTCGGACGACGGCTCGCTCACGCTGACCGTGCCCCCCGGCACGACAGGGAGACCGCCAGTCTTCGTGGGGTCGCCGGGCTCCGGGACGAGCAGCTCCGCAGGGCCACGCCGTCCGTCCTCCTCGTCCGCAGCCCCGACGTCGGCTGCGCCCGACCCCGTCGACGGGGCGGACGTGATTCCGGCCGTCGACGTCGTCGCCGACCCCGGGACCCCGCCGSACCTCGTGTGGACCGCGGGCGCACGTCGCTGGACACCGGTGCAGTGGACCCTGCTCGGCCTCGGCGCTGCCGGGGCCCTCGCCGCGCTGGCGCTCGCCGCCCGCGCCATCGCACGCGCCAACGGCGCGGGAGGAGTCTCGTGAGCAACCACCAGTCCGACTCCACGGTCGTCCTCTCGCCCGTGCCCGCCGGACGTCCCAGCTCGATCGGCCTGCTCGCCGCGGCGCCGGTCCACGAGCTCCCCCCGTCCCTCGCCCCGAGCCGGCTCGCGGAGCTGCGCGC
Source organism: Cellulomonas sp. P4_B5_2 (assembly GCF_056402235.1). Classification (NCBI taxonomy): domain Bacteria; kingdom Bacillati; phylum Actinomycetota; class Actinomycetes; order Micrococcales; family Cellulomonadaceae; genus Cellulomonas; species Cellulomonas sp. P4_B5_2. The sequence goes on along the minus strand of NZ_JBFUHU010000064.1, from coordinate 11,366 downwards.
CCAGTCGATCTCGGCGTGGTTCGGCAAGCACCAGGTCCTCGACCGGGTATCGCTGACCATGCCCGCGGGCATCGTCACCGCGCTGATCGGCCCGTCGGGCTGCGGCAAGTCCACGTTCCTGCGGATCCTCAACCGCATGCACGAGCTGGTGCCGTCCGCCGCTCTCGCCGGTGAGGTCCTGCTCGACGGACAGGACATCTACGACCCGTCGCGGCGGCTGACCCAGGCCCGTCGGGACATCGGCATGGTGTTCCAGAAGCCGAACCCGTTCCCGGCGATGAGCATCAAGGAGAACGTCCTCGCCGGCCTCAAGCTCACGGGCGTGCGCGCGTCGAGCTCGGACAAGGACCAGCTCGTCGAGGAGTCGCTGACCAAGGCGGGTCTCTGGCGCGAGGTCCGTGACCGTCTCGGAGCACCGGGTGGCGGGCTGTCGGGCGGCCAGCAGCAGCGGCTCTGCATCGCGCGGTCCCTCGCCGTCCGGCCGCGGGTTCTGCTCATGGACGAGCCGTGCTCGGCGCTCGACCCGACGTCGACCCGCGTCATCGAGGAGACGATGACGGAGCTCGCGCGGGAGGTGACGATCGTGATCGTCACGCACAACATGCAGCAGGCCGCCCGGGTCTCGCAGCAGTGCGCGTTCTTCCTCGCCTCGCAGGGCACGCCTGGAGTCATCGTCGAGCACGGCGACACGCAGGCCATGTTCCAGTCGCCGCAGGACGAGCGCACGGCCGCCTACGTCGGTGGGCGCTTCGGGTGAGTGCCCGAGTGTTCGTCTCCCTGCAACCGAGCTCCGGCCAGACGTCCGCTGTGAGTTCACGGGAGCGCGGCACGATCGGGCTCTGCATGGAGGAGGGATCATGACTGTGCGTGTCGAGCGGGACCGCGGCAGCTACTCGTGGGTGTCGGTGTCCGATCCCGTCTACGTCGTGGAGTTCTGGACGAACGGTGGCGACGTCGAGACGTGGCGCGTGCTGGACGCCGAGGACATCGACGATGTCACCGACTGGGCACACAGCCACCAGCGCGGCCGCCTGCTGTCCGTGAGCGTCGAGCACCAGGACGAGTACGGGACGTCGGTTCTCCGCCTGCTCGGTCCGTCGACCGCCGTCCGGGGGGCGATCCGTTCGGCGTGACGCCGACACGCTGAGGACGTGCCACCTCCCGGTCGCGGCGTGCCGCGTACGACCCAGAGGTCCGTCCGGCGTCCAGGGTGTACGGACGTCAGACAGAAGTCATGCACTCGTCCAGAATGCCCATGCTGCCGAGACGATGGAAGCCCTCCGTTCGGGCTGAGTTCACAACTCATGGACGACTCTGGGCCGGGGCACTTGGCGACTGCCGAGACTCCCCGCGCGTATCCCGCAGCAGAGGCCCATCGGTCCAATGGTCTGGCAGCGCAGTTCATCTTGCTGGGCTATCGTCCGGCGCATGAGCAAGCCGTTGGATGTTGAGTGCCCCCGGTGCCAAGCCGCACCGGGAAAGTCATGCCGCACGGCCGACCGCGTGAAGCGTGACCCTCACCGCCGGCGGCGCGAGGCCGCGGACCGCAAGAAGTAGGTCGCGCCCGAGCCTGAGAGATCCGCCATAGCTCCGCGCCCACCACATCAAGGCACATCGGAACAAGCGAGCGCACGCCCGGTTGCACGCTGCCGGGCTGGGCCGGGCGTGGTGCGTTGCGGAGTGGTCATCATGGAATGTCGCGATCGCCGCACCCGGCCGGTCTGTCAGGAGGACCCGATGGACTCCACGTTCGACCTCGACCGCATAGAGCCTGACGCCGAGGACAATCTGCGCGAGTACATCGACCGGCTCGTAGCCGAGGGCTACAGCGTCGCCGGCGGCGAGGGTGCGGATCCCGTGCTCATCGACCCGGGCGGCGCAGCGGTCGAGACGTGGCGCGAGGACTACCCCTACGGCGAGCTCATGGACCGCGAGGAGTACGAGGAGGCGAAGTACCGCCTGCAGATCGAGCTCCTCAAGCTGCAGTACTGGGCGGAGGACAACGGCGAGCGGCACATCATCGTGTTCGAAGGCCGCGACGCGGCTGGCAAGGGCGGAACGATCAAGCGGTTCGTCGAGCACCTGAACCCGCGTGCAGCACGTGTGGTCGCGCTCACCATGCCCACCACCACCGAGCAGGGTCAGTGGTACTTCCAGCGCTACGTCCAGCACTTCCCCACGCAGGGCGAGATCGTGCTGTTCGACCGGTCCTGGTACAACCGCGCCGGCGTCGAGCGAGTGATGGGGTTCTGCTCCGACAACGAGTACGCGGAGTTCATGCGCCAGGCTCCCGACTTCGAGAGGCTCATCGTCGACGCCGGCACGCACCTGACGAAGTTCTGGTTCTCGGTCACCCGCCGCGAGCAGCGCACCCGGTTCGCGATCCGTCAGATCGATCCCGTACGTCGCTGGAAGCTGTCACCGATGGACCTCGAGTCACTCGGCCGCTGGGAGTCCTACTCAGCCGCGAAGGAGGCGATGTTCGCCGGGACGGACACCGATCACGCGCCGTGGATCATGATCCGGAGCAACGACAAGAAGCGCGCCCGGCTCAACGCCATGCGCTACTTCCTGAGTCAGTTCTCGTACGACGGGAAGAACGAGGACGTCGTCGGCGAGGTCGACCCGTTGATCGTGCAGCGCGCCCGCAACACGGTTGGCGACTGAACCGCCTGTCTAGCGAACCGTGGGCACCGGTGTCCGTCGTCTGAACACAGACCGGGGTGGGATGAGGGGATCGACGTCGACAAGCGCGGGCCGTGATCAGGCGGCCGCTACTCCGAGAGAGTCGAGCAGGCGGAGGACCCTGCGTTCGATCTCGTCGCGGACTGCCCGCACGTCAGCGAGCCCGAGCGACATGGGATCGGCCAAGTTCCATTCCTCGTAGCGCTTGCCGGGGAAGATCGGGCAGGCGTCACCGCAGCCCATGGTGATGACGACGTCGGCAGCTCGGACGATCTCGTCGGTCCAGGGCTTGGGGTACTCGCGGGCGATGTCGATGCCGCGTTCGGCCATGACGGCGACGGCGCCGGGTTCGATCGCGTCGCCGGGCTGGGAGCCGCCCGACCACCCGACGATCGAGTCGCCCGCGTGGTGCTGGAGGAATCCGAGCGCCATCTGAGAGCGACCGGCGTTGTGCACGCAGAGGAACAGGACGACGGGCCGACCGTCGTGGCTCTTGCCCTCGACCTTGGCCAAGGCGTGCAGGCGTTGGCGGGCGAAGCGCTCGGCGAGCAGCGGCAGATAGTTCGCAATGGTGGCTCGCCCGGCGAACTCGTCGTATGACGAGGTCAGGAACCGGTCGATGGTCTCGACGCCGAAGACGCCCTGGAAGTCCGTCGCCAGTCGCGCGGCGGCGGTCAGCAGGGCGTGCCGCTGGTCGATGCGGAGGTTGGGACGCTCGTGCGCGGTCATGGTGTCGTCTCCTTCGACGGTGTCAGGCGGGGGCGAGGCGCGGAGCGAGGTCGTCGACCCGACGGGCGATCTCCTCGAGTGCGGCGTCGAACGCCGCGTCCTCGTTGGCGGCGACCGGGTCGGGAACCGACCAGTGCAGGTCCGCGACACCGCTCATCTCCTCGTGCGCGTTGTCGCACACGGTCACCACGAGGTCGCCGTCGCGGTGCACGTCGCCGAACAGGCGTGGCTTCGCGTCGCGCAGGGGCAGGTGGTGGCGGGCGGCTGCGGCCAGCGCACCGGGCGCCACCGTTGCGGCGGGGTGCGTGCCTGCGGACGCCGCGGTGATCCGGCTTGTCCTGTGCCACAGGGCGGCGGCCAGGTGGGAGCGTGCGGAGTTCGCGGTGCAGACGAACAGCACGCGACGCGGGCGGGGCACCGTCCGACCCGAGGGGATGATCGCCGCGTCGGGCGTCAGGTGCAGGTACGTCCTGCGCCGGTCACCCTCCGAGCGGCGCCGGGAGACGAGTCCGTGCTCGACGAGCACCCCCACGTGGTGCGCGACGAGGTTGGACGCCATCCCGAGCTCGGCGGAGAGCTCCGAGGGGGAGTGATCGCCGAGCGAGAGCAGCTCGACGACGGCCAGCCGACCGGGGTCGGCCAGAACGGCGTGCCGTGCTGCGCGCCGCTCGATCTCCATCTGCCACTCAGTGTTCATTGAGTCAATATTGACTGAGTTATCCCTGCCGGGTCAAGATGYCGCCGTGACCCGAGCCGAGCAACCCGTTCCCACATCCCTGCCCCGCCGCCTGGCGGCCGAGCTTGTCGGCAGCCTGCTGCTGGTGGCCGTGGTGGTCGGATCGGGGATCATGGCCACCGCGCTGAGCGCCGACGTCGGCATCCAGCTTCTGGCGAACTCGACCACGACCGTGCTCGGGCTGGCGGTGCTGATCGTGGTGTTCGGCCCGGTTTCCGGGGCGCACTTCAACCCGGTCGTGACGAGCGCCGAGTGGGTGCTGTCGCGGGGGAGTGCGGAGCGGCGCCCGCCGCTCGAGGTCGCCGGCTACGTGCTCGCGCAGTGCGCGGGAGGCGTCGCGGGTGCCCTGCTCGCCGACGCCATGTTCGAGGTCGCCCCGGCGATCTCCACGACCGAGCGGACCGGCGGTGGGCTCCTGGTGGGTGAGGTCGTCGCGACGGCCGGGCTCGTGCTGGTGATCTTCGCCCTGGTGCGCAGCAGTCGACCCGCTCTCGTGCCGGCCGCCGTCGCCGCCTGGATCGGGGCCGCGTACTGGTTCACCTCCTCGACCTCGTTCGCGAACCCTGCCGTCACCGTCGGACGGATGTTCTCCGACACCTTCGCCGGCATCGCACCCGGCTCTGTGCCGCCGTTCCTGCTCGCCCAGGTGGTCGGTGCCGCCGTCGGCGTCGTCGCGGTGGTCGTGCTCTACCCCGCACGTTCGCCACGGGATCTCCCGGCGGAGCAGGTCCTGCCCGTCGTCGTGCACTGACGAGGAAGGCACACCATGCACCTGGTCGTGGTCGGTGGCAGTGACGCAGGCATCAGCGCCGCCCTGCGCGCCCGCGAGCTCGACGAGACCACCGAGGTCACCGTCGTCGTCGCCGACGCCTACCCCAACTACTCCATCTGCGGCATCCCGTACTACGTCTCGGGCGAGGTCACGCACTGGCGCAACCTTGCCCACCGCACCCGCGAGGACCTCGAAGCCACGGGGATGCGACTGCGCCTGGAGACCCGCGCGACGGGAATCGACGTCCCCGCACGCCGTCTGCGCGTCCGCGACGGCGACGGCGAGGCGTGGCTCGGCTACGACGCCCTCGTCGTCGGAACGGGCGCCGTACCCGTGCGCCCGCCGATCGACGGGCTCGACGACCTCGGTCCGCAGGACGGCGTCCACCTGCTGCACACGATGGGGGACACCTTCGACCTGGTCGCCACGCTGGACCGTGCCGGACCGCGGCGCGCGCTGATCGTGGGAGCCGGCTACGTCGGCCTGGAGATGGCCGAGGGACTCACCACGCGAGGGATCGAGGTCACGCAGGTCGAGCGCCTCCCCGAGGTCCTGCCGACCGTGGACGCCGAGCTCGGCGCCCTCGTGCGCGCCGAGCTGGTGCGCCACGGCGTCGACGTCCACACCGGCACCACTGTCACAAGGATCGCCCGGCGCGACGACGGGCTCCACGTGGACGCGCAGGATGCCGATGGTGAGCCGGTCTCGTGGGACGTCGACCTGGTGCTGGTCGTCGCGGGCGTCCGTCCCGACGCGGACCTCCTCGTCGCGGCGGGCGCCTCCACCGGGCCTGCGGGGGCGGTCGACGTCGGACCGGACATGCGCACGAACCTCGACGCCGTGTGGGCGGCGGGCGACTGCGTGATTACCCACCACCGGCTCCTCGGCCGCACGTACCTCCCTCTCGGGACCACCGCCCACAAACAGGGACGGGTCGCAGGGGAGAACGCCCTCGGCGGGTCCGCCCGCTATGCCGGAAGTCTGGGCACCCAGGTGGTGAAGGTGTTCGACCTGGTTGCAGCCCGCACCGGACTGCGCGACCGCGACGCCGCCGAGGCCGGTCATGTGACCCTGACGACGCAATCCACCCCCGACGACCACAAGCGGTACTACCCCGGAGCGCAACCGATCTTTATCCGCGTCACCGGCGACGCCACCACCGGTCGGCTGCTCGGCGCCCAGCTCGTCGGTGGGCTGACCACGCAGACCGCCAAGCGCGTCGACACGTTCGCCGCCGCGCTCTTCCACGAGATGAGCGTCGAGGCCGTCAGCGAGCTCGACCTGTCCTACACGCCACCCCTCGGCTCGCCGTGGGACGCCGTCCAGATGGCCACACAGGACTGGGTCCGTCGTCACCGATCCACGGGAGCATCCGCATGACCACGATCCTGTTCGTCTGCGTCCACAACGCCGGCCGGTCCCAGCTCGCGGCCGGTCTGGCGGCCGCGAGCGCCGACTCCGACGTCACCGTGATCTCCGCCGGCACCGACCCCGACGCCGCAGTGAGCGCGACCGTGCTCGCCTCCCTGGCCGAGGTCGGGATCGACCGCAGCAGTGAGGTTCCGCGGCTCCTGACGGCTGATCTCGCCGCGCAGGCGGACGTGATCGTCGCGCTCAAGCCCGGCCTCGACCTGCCAACCCACGGACGGGTCGAGGTCTGGCCCCTTCCCGACCCGGCCACCTGGGACGTCGACGGCATCCGCCCGTTGCGAAACCACATCAACGACATGATCACGGACCTACTCGAGCGCGAGCGTGCTGTGCCTTGATTCCGAGGTTGTGCCCGCGCGCGTGCCCGTCCGCGGCGGCCTCGCCGGCGCCCGCCGCGTCTTCACAGAACGGATCGAACGTGCGGCTTCTCCCTGACCGTCCGCGACGCACGGGCTCCGACGCAGCGAACCCGAGAGAACCCACCCGTGGTCGTTTCGTTGCGCGTCGTCGAGCACATGCTCGTGACGGTGCCGGATCGAGCGCAAACTCGACTGTGAGAAGGCGAGGATGCTCGGTTGCTCCCCGCCGGAGAGGGACTCAGTCCTCGCTGAGGGGTCGCGCAGCGTGCATTGGACAGGAGTTGGACACTCTAGGCGGCGGCTTGGCGGGTGCGTCCTTGCTGGTCAGAGGCACGAGCTGCGTGACTTGAAGCCCATGCCGTGCAAGGGGTTCAAGTGTCGAGGCTCTGACCGGAGTCCAGCCATCGCTCTGACGGGCCGCGGCGCCGTCACATCCGGCCGACACGATGGCCGTCTCTCGCACAGGCTGATGCCCTTGCAGGACGCGTTCCCGGTCACGGCGTCCGGGTGGCGATCCATGGGCCGGTGCCCTCGGATGCGTCGACGATGCCGTCCTCGACCCACCGCAGCCGGCCGGCCATCACGGCGCCGGCCAGCCGGTCGTCGGACGCGGCGGTGGAGCCGCGGAGGCTCCGGAACAGCCCCTCGACCCGGAGGCGGGACTGGGCGCAGAAGGCGTCGGCGAGCTCGATCGCGTTGCGGCCGACGGCTGGGTCTTCGTGGCGCATCGCGGTCGCCCGGGTGCACACGGCGGACATGGCGAACAGTTCGGCGCCGATGTCGACGATGTGACCCAGCAGCACCTGCTTGCGGTCGAGGCGGGCCTGGTAGCGGGCCATCGCGTAGAAGGTGTGCCGTGCCAGCGAGCGGGACGACCGCTCGATGAAGCGCACGTGGCGGGCCAGCGCACCGAAGTTGCCGTAGGCGCTGGGCCTGGAGCCTTGCCCGGTCAGCAAGGTTGGGAACCAGCGGGCGTAGAAGCGGCTGGCGCCGACGGCTGCGCGTGTCTTGGCGCCGAGGGACGCGTCGCGGGACGCGAGGTCGCCCGCGGCGGCCAGGTGGGTGTCCACGGCCTCGCGGGCGATCAGCAGGCGCATGATCTCCGACGAGCCTTCGAAGATGCGGTTGATCCGCATGTCCCGAAGCAGCTGCTCGGCGGGGACCGCCCGCTCACCCCGCGCCGCCAGCGAGTCGGCGGTCTCGTACCCGCGCCCGCCGCGGATCTGCACCAACTCGTCGGCCACGCGGTAGCCCATCTCGCTGGCCCACAGCTTGGCCAGGGCCGCCTCGATGCGCACATCCTTCTGGCCGGCGTCGGCCAGCCGCGCGGACAGATCGCACACCGACTCCAGCGCGAACGTCGTGGCAGCGATAAAGGCCAGCTTGGACCCGATCGCCTCGTGCTCGCCCACCGGCCGGCCCCACTGCACCCGCTCGGCAGACCACTGCCGTGCTATGGACAGCGCCCACTTGCTGCCGCCGGCGCAGATCGCCGGGATCGACAGGCGGCCGGTGTTGAGGGTGGTCAGCGCGATCTTCAAACCCTCGCCCTCGCGTCCTAGCCGGTTGGCCGCCGGCACCCGCACCTGCCGGAACCGGGTGACGCCGTTCTCCATCCCGCGCAGCCCCATGAACCGGTTGCGGTGCTCGATGGTGATCCCCGGGGTGGAGGCTTCGACAACGAATGCACTGATGCCGCCGCGCTCGTTGTCGTGCGGCGGGACGACGGCCATGACCACCAGCAGCTCGGCGATCGGACCGTTGGTGGTCCACAGCTTCACGCCGTCCAGCAGGTACGCCGTCCCGTCGTCCATCGGGTTGGCGGTGGTGCCGAGCCGGGCGGGGTCCGACCCGACGTCGGGCTCCGTGAGCAGGAACGCGGAGATCGCGCCCGCGGCGCAGCGCGGCAGGAACGCCTGCTTCTGCTCGGGGCTGCCGAACAGGTGCACGGGTTCGGGCACACCGATCGACTGGTGCGCAGACAGCAGCGCGGCCAGACTCGGGTGGACCGTGCTGACCAGCATCAAGGACCTGCAGTAGTCGACGAGCGACAGTCCCAGGCCGCCGTACCGCTGCGGGATCTTCATGCCGAACGCGCCGACGCGCCGCAGCGCGTCGATCACCTCATCGGGGACCTGGTCCTCGCGCTCGATCGCCAGGCCGTCGATGGTCCTGCACACCTCGAGCAACGCCTGGCGGAACACCGCCCCGCGCGCCGCGGCGTCCGGGTCGGACGCCGGGTAGGGGTGGATGAGCCCGACGTCGAATGCGCCGAGGTACAGCCCCTTGGCGAAGCTCGGTCGGGTCCACTGCCGCTCCCGGGCCGCCTCGGCGACCTCACGAGCCTTCCGCTCACCGGCGGTGGGGGTCTGGTCTACGGCGACGCTGCTCATGACGAGCCTCCTCAGCGGGACCCGCACCGAACGGGCCAGCCGCTCGATGTCGATGCTACCGACCGGTCGCGCGGGTGCGCTCCCTGCGGACGGCGGGCCCTCCGGTGCGACGTCGTACCCGAGCCGCGTGTCGCATGTGAGCTGCCGGCGCCTTCCTCCTGCTCACGTTGGGAGGAGCAGGGCACCTCCCGGGAGAGGAGGGCACCTCGGTTGGCGGTCGGCGAGAGGTGAGCGGCCGCGGTGGACAATTCATGGGATCTTTCCTGCGCTCTCGGGACCGCGGGTACTGGGCCATGCCCACACTTCCCGCATCCGCGTCCCTGCCCACCGGTTTGACCCCGTCGAGCACTACCTCCGCCCCATGGAGGCCCTCACCATCACCACCAGCCGCGACCTCGGCCTGTGAGCGCCTCGAGTCAAGGACGGCCGCCGTCAGCTCAGCGGGGTCTGCCGCACACCGAGCACCTCTGACCCCGGGTGCACCCGTTCGGTGCGTTCATGTTCTCGCCTGGCGCCGGGAGGTCAGGGACTCGGCATGCCCGTGGGCCTTCCGCAGGACTCCGATCGTGAGCAGGGCGAGCGGTGCGTTGACCAACCCTGGTGCACCGACCCACAGGGACTGGGTGGACGCTGCGTAGGCACCCCAGATCACCGCGTTCAGGAACAGCAAGACCTGCGAGGTCATGGACACCCCGCGGAGTCGGTCCGGGTCACCCCGGCTGTGCCAGACCACCAAGGCCTGGGGCCACCAGAGCACCAGGGAGACCACCGAGCCAGTGAGGCCGGCGATCGCGGCGAACGTGTTCACGGCGGGCCTCCGCCTTGCCCCGATCCCCAGCGCGGTTCGCAGCTCGGGGCAGCGTCGGCCGCTGCGGCATCGGGCTCGTCGACCCGGCTCGAGGCGGCCGCGGAGGCCGGCAGTGCTGTCCTCGTTGATGACTCCATGGGGTCCTCCAACGCTTTGCCTCGCTCCACGGTCGTGGCGCGGCGCGTCCTGCCGCATCGGGAGAATCACGTAGAACTGCGGAAGGTGGCATGGGTCATCTGTCGAACCTGGCACGCGGATCTGCGAGCGACCTGAGGTGATGGAGCGATCACCGGATTCGTGGTCCGACGGGCCGGCACGTGTCAGGCGAGCCCGTTCTCGAACGCGAACGCGGCGGCGGCTGTCCGGGATGTGACACTCAGCTTCGTGTAGATGTTCGACAGGTGCCGTGCGACAGTCTTGTCGCTCAGCACGAGCGCGGCGGCGATCTCGGCGTTGCTGCGGCCGGTCGCCACCAGCCGGAGCACCTCGACCTCGCGTTCGGTCAGTCCCGCGGGACGACTCGTTTGCATCAGCTGGAGCACGTCGCGTTCCGCCGGAGCCGCCCCGAGACCCTGGAACACGCGGCGCGCCTGGCCGAGCTCGGCGACAGCCGAGTCGCCGTCGCCCAGATCCCACAGTGCACGTCCGAGGAGCACCTGGCAGCGTGCGGCGTCGTACGGGGCGTCGAGCGAGCGCCACAGGGACGCCGCGCTGCGAGCCTCCAGGGCGGCCGCACCGGGATCTCCGGCGCTGAGCAGGCAGCTCGCTCGTGCCTGGTGCCCGGCGGCCGACAGTGCCGCGCACCTGAAGGACTCGGCGATCGCGGCCAGCTCGTCGGCGACGGCCCGCGCCTCCTTGACCTCACCGGTCGCGAGCAGAACCTCGACCGAGCCGGCGAGCAGCTGGGAGCGGTGGACCGGGTCCCGCGGCTCGGCCAGCAGGCGGTGGACGGCGTTGGTCGCGGCCGCGGTGCGGCCCCGCGCGAGCCACAGCAGCGCCAGGCCCGGCTGGGACTCGTAGCCGAAGCCGGTCGCCCGTTCGTAGTCCGTCTCGGCCGCGTCCAGGTCGCCGCAGATGCGATGCAGGTTGCCAGCCTCGGCCAGTGCCAGTCCCGCGGGCCACGGGGTCCCGGAATCGAGGTACGTGCGCGTAGCGCGGTCGAACTCCTCGAGCGCCGCACGGAAGGCGCCACGAATCGCCATGATCTGCCCGCGGTGGATCGCGCACTGACCCGTAAAGGGAACCAGGCCGGGCTGTTCCTCGATCCACCGGGTCAGGGCGGCGGTCCACTCCGCGGCGCGCCCGTAGTCGGAGACCTCCTGGCACGCCTCGATGAGCGAGCAGTACACGTGGCCCGCGGCGATAGGGGAGACCTCACCCATCGAGATGCCGATCATCGCCTCGTCCAGCAGCGACATGCCCTCCGGCACGCGACCTGCGTACATCAGCATCC
>NZ_JBFUHU010000063.1:0-18407 GCF_056402235.1 Cellulomonas sp. P4_B5_2 | reverse complement strand
GCCGTCGTCGGCGCTCGCGCGACCGCTACCGGGACCGCGACCGTGACCGCAAGGGCCGCGGCACCCGCGGCCGCCCCGGTGCGGGCGAGCTCGCGGGCCTCGACGACATCGAGGTCAACGAGGACGACGTCCTGCTGCCCGTCGCGGGCATCCTCGACCTGATGGACAGCTACGCGTTCGTCCGCACCACGGGCTACCTGCCCAGCGCGAACGACGTCTACGTGTCCCTCAACCAGGTCAAGCGGTACGGCCTGCGCCGCGGTGACGCGGTGACCGGCGCCGTGCGCCAGCCGCGCGAGGGCGAGCAGCCGCAGGCGCAGGGCAACCGGCCCAGCAAGTTCAACGCGCTGGTCCGCCTCGACTCGGTCAACGGCCTCGAGCCCGACGGCGCCCGCGTGCGCCCCGAGTTCAACAAGCTGACGCCCCTCTACCCGCAGGAGCGCCTGCGCCTGGAGAGCGAGCAGGGCAAGCTGTCGCCGCGCGTGATCGACATCGTCGCGCCCATCGGCAAGGGCCAGCGCGGCCTCATCGTCGCGCCCCCCAAGGCGGGCAAGACGATCATCATGCAGCAGATCGCCAACGCCATCACGACCAACAACCCCGAGGTCCACCTCATGGTCGTGCTCGTCGACGAGCGCCCCGAAGAGGTCACGGACATGGAGCGGACGGTCAAGGGCGAGGTCATCGCCTCGACCTTCGACCGCCCCGCCTCCGACCACACGATCGTCGCCGAGCTCGCCATCGAGCGCGCCAAGCGGCTGGTCGAGCTGGGCCAGGACGTCGTCGTGCTGCTCGACTCCCTCACGCGTCTGTCGCGGGCCTACAACCTGGCCGCCCCGGCGTCCGGGCGCATCCTGTCCGGTGGTGTCGACGCCTCGGCGCTGTACCCGCCCAAGCGGTTCTTCGGCGCGGCCCGCAACATCGAGCACGGCGGCTCGCTGACCATCCTCGCCTCGGCGCTGGTGGAGACCGGCTCCAAGATGGACGAGGTCATCTTCGAGGAGTTCAAGGGCACCGGGAACATGGAGCTCCGGCTCTCCCGCGGTCTGGCGGACAAGCGCATCTTCCCGGCGGTCGACGTCAACGCGTCGGGCACCCGCCGCGAGGAGATCCTCATGCCGCACGACGAGCTGAAGATCATCTACAAGCTCCGCCGCGTGATGGGCGCGCTCGACCAGACGCAGGCCATCGAGCTGCTCATCGGCAAGCTCAAGGAGACCAAGTCGAACGTCGAGTTCCTGCTCCAGGTGCAGAAGACGACGCCCGGCAGCGACTGACCGTCTCTCGTCGTGCAGACGGCCTCGTCTCCCGCGCGGGAGGCGGGGCCGTCGCGTTCGAGAAGGAGGCTGCCTGAGGGACTCACGCGTGATGCTGCGTCTGAAGAGGCTCGCTGGCTGCCGTGGTCACCGGCGATGCGACGCGGCGGGGCCAGGTCCAGGCAAGCCGAAGGATGACGGCCAGCACGATCACCTCCAGGACGACGGCCAACCAGTAGAAGTACGTCCAGGACTCGCCCACCGCGTTGAACATCGCGTACGGGACCTGGACCGATGCCACGACGAGGTTCGTGACCCGGCTCGCGCGGGCCGGCAGCATGGCGGACAGCACCACCATCAGGATCGGGATGGCCATGAGCGCGAGGAAAGCGGTCAACAACGTCTGGGTGATGTCGAACTCGAAGACGACGCCGACGAGGATGTCGTCGATCTTGCCCGGCACGAAGAAGCCCAAGATGTCCACGTAGGCGTACAGGAACACGAAGCTCGTCCACGCTGCGACGAGCTTCGCTCTCACGGGTAGGCGCGAGTCGTCCAGCGCGGTGGTGGTGTCTCGGCGAATGCTCATCATGTGCTCCGTTGTCGTCGTGAGGCGTGGCTCCTCCACGATCACGGACCGCTGTGCTGGGCACACCGGCCCCAGAGCCTGACCTGTCCTGGCCGTTCGCTCAGTGGCCCTCTTGTGCTTTCGGCCGATACGCCGCTCACGGCGCATCCCTAGGCTGACCGGATGGTCACCAACGTGCTGCGCGCGCTGTGGGCCGAACCTCGACCGGCGAACCCTCCCGCCCGCGTCCCCCGGGACTGGGCGCTCATCGCCGTGCTGACCGTCTGGTCCGTCGCCGAAGCGGTGCTCCGTGACGGCCTTGCGCCGCTCTCGCTGGTCCTCGTCGCCGCGCTCGTGATCGTCGTCCCCCTGCTCTGGCGACGCACTCACCCGCTCCGGGCGGTCGTGGTCTCCTTCGGCGCGTTGACCGTGGTCGACCTCGTCAGGATCGGGACGGGCTCGGAGGGCGGTCTGCTGACGAGCACCGCGGCAGCGCTGGTCCTGGCCTACGCACTGTTCCGGTGGGGAGCCGGTCGTGAGGCAGTGATCGGGCTCGGCGTCATCCTCGTCTGGCTGGCCGTCACCAACGTGGCGGACCCGACCAGCCTGGCGGATGCGGTGGGCGCCTACGCCTTCTTCTTGTTCTCCGCGGCGCTCGGCGCTGCCATCCGGTACCACGCGAGCGCCCGCATCCGCGACATCGACGAAGCCAAGGCCCGGGAGCGCGAGCAGATTGCTCGCGAGCTCCACGACACCGTCGCCCACCACGTCTCCGGCATCGCCATCCAGGCTCAGGCGGGACGTGCGATAGCGGCTTCGGACCCCGAGCGTGCCGTCGAGGCCCTGGTCATCATCGAGGACGCCGCCACCCAGGCGCTCAGCGAGATGCGCACCATGGTGGGCGTCCTCCGCGCCTCGCAGGATGCGGAGTTCGCGCCGCAGCCCTCAGTGGCCGACCTCGAGCGGCTGACCAGCGGTCTCGAGGCGCGTCCTCATGTCCAGGTGACGCTCTCCGGGGAGCTCAGGGATCTCAGCCCGGCCGTCGGGGCCRCGATCTACCGCCTGGCCCAGGAATCGATCACGAACGCTCGTCGGCATGCTCGCCACGCGACGCGGGTCACCGTGGTTGTCGTCGGTAACGCCGAGGGCGTGCGGCTGACCGTCGACGACGATGGTGCGCCCAGCACGGCCGACGGCGGTACTGCGGGATACGGCCTGGTGGGGATGCAGGAACGCACCACGCTGCTCGGCGGGACGTTCCACGCAGGCCCGACCGCCGACCGTGGCTGGAGGGTCCAAGCAACGCTGCCCCGAACCGGGGCCGCACGWTGAGCATCCGGGTACTGATCGCCGACGACCAGCACATCGTCCGCTCCGGTCTGACGATGCTCCTCGACGCCCAACCCGATATCGAGGTGGTCGGCGCGGCCGCGGACGGCCGCGAGGCGGTGCACCTCGCGCTCCAGCTCCGCCCGGACGTCGGCCTGTTCGACGTCCGAATGCCTCTGATGGACGGCATCGAAGCCACCCATCACCTTGCCGGACCCCACGTCACCGACCCTCTGCCCATCGTGGTGATCACCACCTTCGATCTCGATGAGTACGTCCACGAGGCACTCAAGGCCGGGGCCCGCGGGTTCTTGCTCAAGGACGCCGGTCCCGCTCTGCTGACCCAGGCGATCCGCGCCGCGGCTGACGGAGATGCGCTCATCGCTCCGAGCGTGACCGTCCGCCTCCTCGCAGCGTTCGCGCACTCACAGGCCGGCCCTGCACGGCAGCCCCTTGAGCCGCTCACGGCCCGTGAGGAGGAGTTCTCCTCCCGGTGGCGCAGGGGCGCACCAACGACGAGATCGCCACTGAGCTCTACATCAGCACAAGCACCGTGAAGGCCCACCTGGCCAGCCTCATGAGGAAGCTCGGCGCCCGCAACCGCGTGGAGCTCGCCATGTGGGCTCATGAGACCCGGCGCATCTAGGACTCGGAGAGGCTTCCGGTGCCGTACCAACCCACGTGTGCGTGACGCGTCGCTCCGTGGTCGCCGACGGATCAGATGACGTATGACGACGGCCCCGCCTCCGTACGAAGGCGGGGCCGTCGTCGTCCCGCTACCGTGCACTCGTCCGCACTGGCGCGAGTCCGGGGAGTCGTTCGATGGCGAAGTCGTGGAGCACACCACCCCGGGAGGCCCTCCGGGTCCGGCCGGGTTTCGACCTGGCGAAGGCCGACCTGGCCGCGACACCCGGTTGGGAGCACGGCGAGACGGCGGCCGAGAAGCGGCTCCTGAAGGATGGGGAGCACCTCAGCGAGGAGCAGGAGCGGCTGTTCGCGGACGGCCGCTCGGGCGGCACGCGCTCGGTCCTCCTCGTCCTCCAGGGGATGGACACCTCGGGCAAGGGCGGGATCGTGCGGCACGTCCTGGGCATGGTGGATCCGCAGGGGGTGCAGCTGCGCTCGTTCGGGGTGCCGACCGAGAAGGAGCGGTCGCAGCACTACCTGCAGCGGATCCGTGAGGCGCTGCCGACGCCCGGGCGCATCGGGGTGTTCGACAGGTCGCACTACGAGGACGTGCTGGTGGTCCGCGTGAACGAGCTGGTGCCGCAGGAGGTCTGGGAGCCGCGGTACGACGAGATCAACGCGTTCGAGCGCGAGGTCGTCGACGCCGGGACCGTGATCGTCAAGGTGGCCCTGCTCGTCTCGCCCGAGGAGCAGAAGGCCCGGCTGCGCGAGCGGCTCGAGCGCCCGGACAAGTACTGGAAGTTCAACCCGGGCGACATCGACGAGCGCGCCAAGTGGCCCCTCTACCAGGAGGCGTACCAGGCGGTCCTGGACCGGACGAGCACGGAGCACGCGCCCTGGTACGCGGTGCCGGCGGACAACAAGTGGTACGCGCAGCTGGCGATCGGACGGCTGCTGCGCGAGACGCTCGAGGACCTGCACCTCGAGTGGCCGGCGGCGGACTTCGACATCGAGGCCGAGAAGGCGCGGCTGGACGCGCAGACGCTCTGAGCCCTCCGACGGGATGATTTCGGGCCCCGTCGCTGTTCTGGCACAATGGTTCGCTGGTCTGCGGTTCACCGGCGCCAGTCGCGCGTCCGGACCCGGAGACACCCACCCAAGGAGATAGTTCTGTGAAGGCTGACATCCACCCCGAGTACGTCCTGACCGAGGTCACCTGCACCTGTGGCAGCACCTTCGTCACGCGCTCGACGGTCACCAGCGGCAAGATCCACGCCGACGTCTGCAGCGCCTGCCACCCGTTCTACACGGGCAACCATGGCGGTGTCCGCGTGGGCACCGGCGCTGCGTCGTTGCCAGAGCCGATCGAGCCACCTGAGGACACCCGCATGAGCGAGGCATTCGCCGCCGCCGAACCGCTGCTCGCCGAGCACGCGCAGATCGAGGCGCAGCTGGCCGACCCCGCTGTGCACGCGGACGCCGCGCACGCGCGCAAGCTGGGCCGCCGGTACGCCGAGCTGGGCCGGGTCGCGCAGGCCTACACCGCCTGGAGGGCCGCGTCCGACGACGCCGAGGCTGCCGCCGAGCTGGCCGAGGTCGACGAGAGCTTCGCCGCCGAGCTGCCGAGCCTGCAGCAGGCCGCCGACGCCGCGTCCGCGCGCCTGCGCGAGGTGCTCATCCCGCGCGACCCCGACGACTCCCGCGACGTCATCCTCGAGGTCAAGGCGGGGGAGGGCGGCGAGGAGTCSGCRCTGTTCGCCKCCGACCTGCTGCGGATGTACACCCGGTACGCCGAGAAGATGGGGTGGGCGACGCAGCTGCTGGGCGCGACCGAGTCCGACCTGGGCGGCTACAAGGACGCGCAGCTGGCCATCAAGGCCCGCGGGACGGTCGCGCCGGAGGACGGCGTCTGGGCGCACCTGAAGTACGAGGGCGGTGTGCACCGCGTGCAGCGGGTGCCCGTCACGGAGTCGCAGGGCCGGATCCACACGTCGGCCGCGGGCGTCCTGGTGTTCCCCGAGGCGGAGGACGAGGCCGAGGTGGCGATCGACCCGAACGACCTGCGCATCGACGTGTACCGGTCGTCGGGTCCGGGTGGCCAGTCGGTCAACACCACCGACTCGGCCGTCCGCATCACGCACCTGCCCACCGGCATCGTCGTGTCGATGCAGAACGAGAAGTCGCAGCTGCAGAACCGCGAGGCCGGCATGCGCGTGCTGCGCGCCCGGATCCTGGCCGCCCGGCAGGAGGAGGCCGCCGCCGCCGCGAGCGTGGCCCGCCGGTCGCAGGTGCGCACGGTCGACCGCTCGGAGCGCATCCGGACGTACAACTTCCCGGAGAACCGCATCGCCGACCACCGCACCGGCTACAAGGCCTACAACCTGGACGCCGTGCTCGGCGGGGAGCTGTCGCCGGTCGTGCAGTCGGCGATCGACGCCGACGAGGCGGCCCGGTTGGCCGCGGCGGGGGAGGCATGACCGCCCCCGACCTGCGCGCGCTGGTGGAGGGGGCGACGACGATCCTCGCGGAGGCCGGCGTGCCCTCGCCGCGCCACGACGCCACCGCGCTGGCCGCCCACGTGCTGGGCCTGGACCGGCTCGAGCTGGTCCTTCCGCCGCCGGTGCCGGACGGGTTCGCGGAGCAGTTCGCCGGGCTGGTCGAGCGGCGGCGGAACCGTGAGCCGTTGCAGCACCTCGTCGGCACCACGGGCTTCCGGTATCTGACCCTCCTGGTCGAGCCCGGGGTGTTCGTGCCACGGCCCGAGACCGAGGTGGTGGCGCAGGTGGCGATCGACGAGGCCGCGCGGCTGACGGACCCGCTCGTCGTGGACCTGTGCTGCGGTGCGGGCGGGATCGCGCTGTCCGTCGCGACCGAGGTCCGCGCGGCCCGAGTGGTGGCCGTCGACCTCTCGCCCGAGGCCGTGGACCTGACCCGGCGCAACGCCGTCGCGGTCGGCGCGGACCTCCGGGTCGAGCACGGCGACGTCGCCGACCCGACGCTGCTGGGCGAGCTCGACGGCACCGTCGACGTCCTCGTCGCCAACCCGCCGTACATCCCGCCCGACGCCGAGCCGGTGGACCCCGAGGTGCGCGACCACGACCCCGACCTCGCC
Source organism: Cellulomonas sp. P4_B5_2 (assembly GCF_056402235.1). Taxonomy (NCBI): domain Bacteria; kingdom Bacillati; phylum Actinomycetota; class Actinomycetes; order Micrococcales; family Cellulomonadaceae; genus Cellulomonas; species Cellulomonas sp. P4_B5_2. The sequence continues at coordinate 11,515 of NZ_JBFUHU010000063.1, read as the reverse complement.
CTGTACGGCGGCGGTCTGGACGGGCTGGACGTCCCGCGTGACGTCCTGCGCGCCGCCGCTCGTCTGCTCGTCCCCGGCGGGCTGCTGGTGATGGAGCACGCCGAGGTGCAGGACGCGGCCGCGCGCGAGGCCGCCCTGGCCACGGGCGCGTTCGTCGACGTGGAGTCCCGCCCGGACCTGACCGGCCGCCCGCGGATGCTCGTCGCGCGGCGAGCCGCTCAGCCGCACGTGACAGACTCGGCGCCGTGAACGACCGGATCACCCCCGCGAGCGACCCGACCACCTGGGGCCCGGCGCTCGACGAGGCGGTCAACGTGCTGTCCCGCGGGGGCCTCGTCGTCCTGCCCACGGACACGGTCTACGGGATCGCCGCCGACGCCTTCACCCCGCCCGCCGTCCAGGCGCTCCTCGACGCCAAGGGCCGCGGCCGGCAGATGCCACCGCCCGTGCTGATCCCCGACGTGCGCACGCTCGACGGCCTGGCCACCGACGTGCCGGCGGGTGCCCGCGCGCTGGCCGAGGCGTTCTGGCCCGGCGGCCTCACGCTCATCGTCCGTGCGCAGCCGTCGCTCGCGTGGGACCTGGGGGAGACCCGCGGCACCGTCGCGCTCCGGGTGCCGGACCACGAGACCGCGCTGGCCCTGCTGCGCCGCACGGGACCGCTCGCGGTCTCCAGCGCGAACACGACGGGTTCGCCCGCCGCCGTCACCGCGCGGACCGCGTACGACCAGCTCGGCGACTCCGTGGCGGTCTACCTCGACGCCGGTGACGCCCCCGGCCAGGTGGCGTCGAGCATCGTCGACGCCACGGGAGCCACGCTGCGGCTCGTCCGCGTCGGCGCCCTGAGTCTGGAGCAGCTGAACGAGGTCACCCCGGTCGAGGGACCCACCGCGTGAGGGTATACCTGCTCGCGCTGCTGATCTCCGCCACGGTGGCCTACCTCATGACCCCGCTGGCCCGCTGGTGCGCGCTGCGCTGGGGGGCGATCACCGCCGTCCGGGACCGGGACGTGCACGCGATCCCCACGCCCCGGCTGGGCGGCATGGCGATGTTCGCGGGGATGCTCGTCGCGATCCTCATGGTCAGCTCGCTGCCCTTCCTCTCGGGGGTCTACGACAACATCCGTCCCCTGGTCGGCATCATGGGCGGCGCCGCGATCGTGTGCGCGCTCGGGATCGCCGACGACATCTGGGACCTCGACTGGCTCACCAAGCTCATGGGCCAGGTGCTGGCCGGCGGGTTCCTCGCGTGGCAGGGCGTGCTGCTCTACCAGCTGCCCACCGCGGGCATGCCGATCCTCGGGTCCACGCGGATGGCCACGTTCTTCACGGTGCTCACCGTCGTCATCGCCATGAACGCGGTGAACTTCGTCGACGGTCTCGACGGGCTCGCCGCGGGGGTGCTCGCGATCGGCGGCACCGCGTTCTTCCTCTACGCCTACCTGCTCACCGCCGGCGCCAACCCCGGTGCCTACGCCAACGCCAACCTGGCGGCGCTGGTGCTCGCGGTGCTCRTCGGCGCGTGCGTGGGGTTCCTGCCCCACAACGTGTACCCGGCGCGCATCTTCATGGGCGACTCGGGCGCGATGGTGCTCGGCTTCGTGTTCAGCGCCGCGGCCATCATCATCACCGGTCAGATCGACCCGGAGCAGGTGCTCGTGCGCCAGCGGTTCCCGGCGTTCCTGCCGATGCTCCTGCCGTTCGCGGTGCTCCTGCTCCCGCTGCTCGACATGGGGCTCGCGATCGTGCGCCGGGTCGGTGCCGGCAAGTCCCCGTTCCACCCCGACCGCATGCACCTGCACCACCGCATGCTCCAGCTCGGGCACTCGCACCGCCGCGCCGTCGCGATCATGTACGTCTGGACGGCGGTGTTCGCGTTCGGGGTCGCCGCCCTGGTCCGGTGGGAGACGACCGTCGTGCTGATCACGTTCGGCGCGGCCGTCGTCGTCGCCACCCTGCTGACGCTCGGACCGCTGCGCGGCCGGGCCGCCACCCCGCCCCTGGAGGCTCCGCTGTGACCGTGCCCGTCCCCACTCCGCCCCCCACCGCCTCCACGGCGGTCCTCCGTCAGGCCCTGCGCGACATGCTCGTGCTCCTCGGCATCCTCGCGGTGGTCGGCGTCGGCGTCGGCTACCTGGTGGACGGCCTGGCCGGGGTCTGGGGCGCGCTCCTCGGGGTGGGCATCGCACTGATCTTCTCGGGGACGACGGTGGTCTCGGTCCTGAAGACCGCGAACTCCGAGCCGACGATGATGATGGCCGTCATCATGGGTGCCTGGCTGGCCAAGCTCGTCGTCGTCATCGTCGTGCTGGTGATCCTGCGCCAGTACGACTTCTACAACCCGATGATGCTCTTCCTGGTGTCGGTCGCCGGGGTCATCGGGTCGGCCGTCCTGGACGCGCGAGCGGTGCAGCGCGGGCGGGTCGGGTACTTCCAGTCCTGATTCCGGCCGGGTCCGCAGGAGCCCCGCGCGGGTCGGGGGTGGACGCCTGCATGGGTTAGGCTTCCCCCATCCATGACGGCCCGGCGCCGTGCTCGTGCCCGCACTGATGCGGCACTCGGCGCACACGACCACAGGAGAACGCCCTGTTCAGCCTTGCGACGATCCTGCCGCTCGCCGCGGAAGACGGCGGGGCCGAGTTCCATGGCCCCACGATCGCCGACTTCTTCCCGCCCGCCATCTTCTTCGAGGGCACCCCGTTCGAGATCAACCGGATCATCTTGGTCCGGTTCGTCGCGGCCATCGCGATCCTGCTGATCTTCGTCATCGGCGCCCGCCGCGCCAAGCTGGTCCCCGGACGCTTCCAGAGCGTCCTCGAGATGGGGCTCGACTTCTGCCGCAACTCGATCTCCATCGAGATCCTCGGTGAGAAGGACGGCAAGAAGTACGCCTCGGTCATCACGACGATCTTCTTCGCGGTCCTGTTCTTCAACATCACCGGCGTGGTCCCGTTCCTCAACATCGCGGGAACCTCGGTGATCGGAATGCCGATCATCCTCGCCCTGTGGGTGTACGTCCTGTACCTGTCGGAGGGCGTCAAGAAGTTCGGTGTCGGCGGCTACCTCAAGCACAGCCTGTTCCCCCCGGGCGTCCCGAAGCCGATCTACCTCCTGCTCACCCCGGTCGAGATCCTGCAGGTCTTCATCCTGCGGCCCGCGACGCTGGTCATCCGGCTCCTGGCCAACATGATGGCCGGCCACCTCCTGCTCGCCCTGTGCTTCGCAGCGACCTCGTTCCTCTTCTTCGAGGCGTCGGGTGCGCTCCGGGGCTTCGGCGCTGTCACGTTCGTCGCCGGCTTCGGCTTCCTGCTGTTCGAGGTGTTCGTGGCCGCCCTGCAGGCGTACGTGTTCGCGATCCTCACGGCGGTGTACCTGCAGATGTCCGTCACCGAAGAGCACTGACCGACCGTCTCGACGCGGCGGGCTGATCCCCGGACCGTCGCCCCCCTCGGACGCGCCGCGCGGCGCGCAGATGAAAGGAACCACCCAGTGGAAATCACCGGACTCGCCCTCATCGGCTATGGCATCGCCACCATCGGCCCCGGCATCGGCCTCGGCTTCATGATCGGCAAGACGATCGAGGGCATGGCGCGCCAGCCCGAGATGGCCGGCCAGCTGCGCTCCACCATGTTCGTCGGCCTGGCCTTCATCGAGATCCTCGCCCTCCTGGCCATCGTCACCCCGTTCTTCCTGTGATCACCGCGCCGCTCGTCGCTGCCGCGCACAGCGCGGTGGTGGCTGCCGAGGAAGTCGAGGAGGTCAACCCCCTCCTCCCGCACGCCTACGACCTCATCTGGTCGTCGGTGATCGTGGCGATCATCGCCGTCGTGTTCATCAAGTACGTGCTGCCGAAGTTCCAGGTGGTCCTCGACGAGCGCGCGGAGAAGATCGAGGGCGGGCTGCGGCACGCCGAGACCGCCCAGGCCGAGGCCGCCGAGCTGCGCGCGGAGTACGAGCAGCAGCTCGCCGACGCCCGCACGGAGGCAGCCCGCATCAAGGAGGCCGCCCGCGCCGAGGGTGGTGCCATCGTCACGGAGCTCAAGGCGAAGGCGGCCGCCGAGGCGGCACGCACGGTCGAGACGGCCCAGCGCCAGATCGAGGCCGAGCGTCAGCAGGCGGCGGTCTCGCTGCGCAACGACGTCGGTGCTCTCGCCACCGAGCTGGCCTCCAAGATCGTCGGCGAGTCCCTCGAGGACACCGCCCGTCAGTCGCGGGTGGTCGACAGGTTCCTCGCGGAGCTCGAGGCGTCGACGTCTGCGACCACGAGCGCCGGCAAGGAGAACTGATGCGCGGCACGAGCCTGGCGTCGCTCCGTGCGACACAGCTCCGGTTCGAGCCGGTGCTCGCCTCGGTGGGCACCCAGGCGCTCACGCTCGGCGAGCAGCTGTTCGCCGTCGTCGACGCGCTGGACTCCTCGGGCTCGCTGCGGCGCACCCTGTCCGACCCCGCGGTCGATGGCGGCGCCAAGGCGGGGCTGGTGGAGGGCGTGCTCGGCCGGCTCGACCCCCGCGTCGTCGACGTGGTGTCCGGGCTCGTGCAGGAACGCTGGTCCTCGGCCGACGACCTCATCGAGGCCGTCGAGCACCTGGGCTTCGACGCCGTGCTGGCGTCGGCGCAGGCCGGCAACGAGCTCGTGCGGGTCGAGGACGAGCTGTTCCGCATCACGCGGTCGCTCGTCGGCCAGCGCGAGGTGCGTCAGGCGCTGTTCGACCCGCGGGTCCCCGGCGACAAGCGGGCGGTCCTCGCGGAGAACCTGCTGCGCGGCAAGGTGGCCGACGCCACCCTCGCGGTGGCGAAGCGGGCTGCTGCCGCACCCCGCGGTCGGCGCTTCGTCGCGACGCTCGGCCTCGTCGGCGATCTCGCCGCCGCACGGCGCGAGCGCCTCGTGGCGGCTGTGACCTCGGGCAGCGAGCTCTCGCAGGCGCAGCTCGACCGCCTCGGCGGCATCCTGCAGCAGGCCTACGGGCAGGAGCTGCAGCTGAACGTGACCGTGGACCCCGAGATCCTCGGGGGACTGCGCATCCAGGTGGGCGCGGACGTGGTCGACTCGACCGTGCTCGCCCGGCTCGCCGACGCACGACGACGACTTGCCAGCTGAGTATCGGCCCCAGGCCGGCCCCTTGAACGACGTGCACGAACGTACGACCGCCCGACCGGCGGTCACGACAGGAGAAGAGCAATGGCTGAGCTGACGATCCGGCCGGACGWGATCCGGGCCGCGCTGGACAGCTTCGTGAAGTCCTACGAGCCGACCGGCGTCGCCTCCGAAGAGGTGGGTCGGGTCACCCTGACCGCCGACGGCATCGCGCAGGTCGAGGGCCTCCCGGGCGCGATGGCCAACGAGCTGCTGCGGTTCGAGGACGGCACGCTCGGCCTGGCGCTCAACCTCGACGTCCGCGAGATCGGCGTCGTCGTCCTGGGTGAGTTCACGGGCATCGAGGAGGGCCAGGAGGTCCGCCGCACGGGCGAGGTCCTCTCGGTCCCGATCGGTGACGGCTACCTCGGCCGCGTCGTCGACCCGCTGGGCACGCCGATCGACGGCCTGGGCGAGCTGGAGACCGAGGGCCGCCGCGCCCTCGAGCTGCAGGCCCCGGGCGTCATGGCGCGCAAGAGCGTCGACGAGCCGCTGCAGACCGGCCTCAAGGCCATCGACGCGATGATCCCGATCGGCCGTGGCCAGCGCCAGCTGATCATCGGTGACCGCCAGACGGGCAAGACGGCGATCGCGATCGACACGATCATCAACCAGAAGGCCAACTGGGAGTCGGGCGACGAGACCAAGCAGGTCCGCTGCATCTACGTCGCCATCGGTCAGAAGGGCTCCACCATCGCCGCCATCCGCGGCGCCCTGGAGGAGGCCGGCGCGCTCGAGTACACGACCATCGTCGCGGCCCCCGCGTCGGACCCGGCCGGCTTCAAGTACCTCGCGCCSTACACCGGYTCGGCCATCGGCCAGCACTGGATGTACCAGGGCAAGCACGTCCTCATCGTGTTCGACGACCTGTCCAAGCAGGCCGAGGCCTACCGTGCCGTGTCGCTGCTCCTGCGCCGCCCGCCGGGCCGCGAGGCGTACCCCGGTGACGTGTTCTACCTGCACTCCCGTCTGCTCGAGCGTTGTGCCAAGCTCTCGGACGAGCTGGGCGGCGGCTCGATGACGGGCCTGCCGGTCATCGAGACCAAGGCCAACGACGTGTCGGCGTACATCCCGACCAACGTCATCTCCATCACGGACGGTCAGATCTTCCTGCAGTCCGACCTGTTCAACGCGGACCAGCGCCCGGCCGTCGACGTCGGCATCTCGGTGTCCCGCGTCGGTGGTGCCGCGCAGGTCAAGGCCATGAAGAAGGTCTCCGGCACGCTGAAGCTGGACCTCGCGCAGTTCCGGTCCCTCGAGGCGTTCGCGATGTTCGCGTCCGACCTCGACGCCGCCTCGCGCGCGCAGCTGACCCGTGGCGCCCGGCTCATGGAGCTGCTCAAGCAGGCGCAGTACACGCCGTACCCGGTCGAGGATCAGGTCGCGTCGATCTGGGCCGGCACCAAGGGCAAGCTGGACGACGTCCCGATCGCCGACGTGCGCCGGTTCGAGACCGAGCTGCTCGACCACCTGCGTCGCAACACGGACGTCCTGTCGACCATCGCGTCGTCGGGCAAGCTCGAGGACGACACCGAGAAGGCTCTCGGGGACGCGATCGACGAGTTCCGCAACGGCTTCCTGGTGGGCGACGGAACGACGCTGGTCGGCTCGTCCGACGACGGCGCCGAGGTCGAGGTCGAGCAGGAGCAGATCGTCCGGCAGAAGAAGGGCTGACGTGGCAGGTCAGCAGCGCGTCTACCGGCAGCGGATCCGGTCGACAGAGTCGCTGAAGAAGATCTTCCGTGCGATGGAGCTCATCGCTGCCTCGCGCATCGGCAAGGCGCGGGACCGGGTGACGGCGGCGACGCCGTACTCCCGGGCGCTGACCCGTGCGGTGTCGGCCGTGGCCACGCACTCGAACGTGACGCACCCGCTCGTGACCGAGCGGAGCGACACCAACCGGGTCGCGGTCCTGGTCGTCACGTCCGACCGCGGCATGGCGGGCGCCTACTCGGCGAGCGCGATCCGGGAGGCCGAGCGCCTCATCGGTCGCCTGACCGAGGCGGGCAAGGAGCCGGTCGTGTACGCGACCGGACGCCGGGCCGTCTCGTACTACTCGTTCCGCGGGCGCGAGCTCGCGGGTGAGTGGACGGGGAACTCGGACGCGCCGTCGGTCGAGGTCGCCGCCGAGATCGCAGACACGCTGCTGGCGGCGTTCGAGGCGCCGGCGGACCAGGGTGGCGTCTCCGAGCTGCACGTCGTGTTCACGCACTTCCGGAACATGGTGTCGCAGACCCCTCGGGTCATCCGGCTGCTGCCGCTCGAGATCGTCGAGGGCGTCGAGGCGCGCGACGAGAACGAGATCCCGCCCCTGTACGAGTTCGAGCCGTCCCCGGAAGCCGTGCTCGACGCGCTGCTGCCGATGTACGTGCGCAGCCGCATCTACACCTGCCTCCTGCAGGCGGCGGCCTCCGAGCTCGCCGCCCGGCAGCGCGCGATGCACACCGCGACCGAGAACGCCGAGGACCTGGTGCGCATGTACACCCGGCTCGCCAACCAGGCCCGCCAGGCCGAGATCACCCAAGAGATCAGCGAGATCGTGTCGGGTGCCGACGCGCTCGCCTCCTGACGACTACGTCCCCACAGACGAACCGGAGAAACACCATGACTGCTACCACCACCGAAGCTGCCGTCGAGCACGCGTCGGGTCCTGGCGTGGGTCGGGTCGCGCGGGTCATCGGCCCCGTCGTCGACATCGAGTTCCCGTCCGACCAGATCCCCGAGATCTACAACGCGCTCAAGGTCGACATCGACCTGTCGGCGCAGGGCGAGGGCGAGGCCGCGGGCGTCACGACGATGACGCTCGAGGTCGCGCAGCACCTCGGCGACTCGCTCATCCGCGCCATCGCGCTCAAGCCGACCGACGGCCTGGTCCGCGGCGCGCTCGTGCGCGACACCGGCGAGGCGATCAGCGTGCCCGTCGGCGACATCACCAAGGGTCACGTCTTCAACGTCATCGGCGAGGTGCTGAACCTCAAGGAGGGCGAGAAGCTCGAGATCACCGAGCGCTGGCCCATCCACCGCAAGCCCCCGGCCTTCGACCAGCTCGAGAGCAAGACCGAGATGTTCGAGACCGGCATCAAGGTCATCGACCTGCTGACGCCGTACGTGCTCGGCGGGAAGATCGGTCTGTTCGGTGGTGCGGGCGTCGGCAAGACGGTCCTCATCCAGGAGATGATCCAGCGCGTCGCCCTCAACCACGGTGGTGTGTCGGTGTTCGCCGGTGTCGGCGAGCGCACCCGTGAGGGCAACGACCTCATCGTCGAGATGGAGGAGGCCGGCGTCTTCGACAAGACGGCGCTCGTCTTCGGCCAGATGGACGAGCCGCCGGGCACGCGTCTGCGCGTCGCCCTGTCGGCCCTGACGATGGCGGAGTACTTCCGCGACGTGCAGAAGCAGGACGTGCTGCTCTTCATCGACAACATCTTCCGGTTTACCCAGGCCGGCTCCGAGGTGTCGACGCTGCTCGGCCGCATGCCGTCCGCCGTCGGCTACCAGCCGAACCTCGCCGACGAGATGGGCCTCCTGCAGGAGCGCATCACCTCGACGCGTGGTCACTCGATCACCTCGCTGCAGGCGATCTACGTGCCCGCCGACGACTACACCGACCCCGCACCGGCCACGACGTTCGCCCACCTCGACGCGACAACGGCACTGTCGCGCGAGATCGCGTCGCGCGGTCTGTACCCGGCTGTGGACCCGCTGACGTCGACCAGCCGCATCCTCGACCCCCGCTACGTCGGCCAGGCGCACTACGACGCCGCGACGCGCGTGAAGTCGATCCTGCAGCGCAACAAGGAGCTCCAGGACATCATCGCGATCCTCGGCGTCGACGAGCTGTCGGAGGAGGACAAGACGGTCGTCGCACGCGCCCGTCGCATCCAGCAGTTCCTCTCGCAGAACACGTACATGGCCGAGAAGTTCACCGGTGTCGTCGGCTCGACGGTCCCGCTCACGGAGACGGTCGAGGCCTTCGGCAAGATCGCCGACGGCGAGTTCGACCACATCGCCGAGCAGGCCTTCTTCAACATCGGTGGCCTCGAGGACCTCGAGCGCAACTGGGCCCGCATCCAGAAGGACTACGGCGTCTGACCGCCTCGGCCAACGCAGGGGCGTCCACCACGGACGCCCCTGCGTACCCGTAGTCCCGCACAACATCGAAGGAGGGTCCCGTGGCAGACATCGAGGTCGAGCTCGTCGCCACCGCCGGCAAGCTCTGGTCCGGCACCGCCCGCATGGTCTCGGCCAAGGCCGGAGACGGCGAGATCGGCATCCTGGCCGGTCACGAGCCGATCCTGTCCGTGCTCCAGCCGGGTGAGGTCCGCGTGTTCCCCGTGGACGGCGGCGAGCCCAAGCGCTGGCAGGTCGAGGGCGGGTTCATCTCCTTCGACTCGAACCACCTGACCATCGTCGCCGACAAGGTCGTGGAGGGCGCACGCCCCGCGACCTCGCCGGCCACGCACTGAGGGCGCCGGGACGGTGAGCGGACACGGCGTCGCACTCGCGTGTGTGGTCGTCGTCCTGCTGCTCGCCGTCGCCTTCGTCTGGGCCTCGCGGGTCCATACGCTCAACCGCCGGGTCGGGTCGTTCGCGTGCTCGCTCGGCCGCACCGCCCAGGGGCCGTGGTCCTCGGGCGTCGCCCAGTACGGGGCCGACCGCCTCTACTGGTGGCGCTACCGCTCGCTCTCGGCGCGGCCCCGCGCCCGCTGGCAGCGCGTCGGCCTCACGGTCGTGGAGCGCAGCGAGCGGCACGGCGGCCAGGTCTTGGTGACCTGTCGCCCGGGCTCGGCCCTTGAGCCGGTCCACCTGCTGATGAGCGCCGAGGCCTACGCCGGTCTCACGTCATGGATCGAGGCCACGCCGTCGCGCGTGGGCTCGGTCATCTGAGCCTCACACCCGGAAGCGAGCTCATGCGCCTCGTCGTCGCGTCCTGCTCCGCTCGGTACAGCGGCCGTCTGAACGCCCACCTGCCGCTGGCCACGCGCCTGCTCGTCGTGAAGGCGGACGGCAGCGTGCTGCTGCACTCGGACGGCGGCTCGTACAAGCCCCTGAACTGGATGAGCCCGCCGTGCACGCTCGCGGTCTCCGAGCCGTCCGAGGAGGCCCGTGCCGCCGGCGTCACGGCCGTGTGGACCGTCCAGCACCAGAAGTCCGACGACCGCCTCGAGATCGACCTGTACGGCGTGCAGCACGACTCCGCGCACGAGCTGGGTGTCGACCCGGGGCTGGTCAAGGACGGCGTCGAGGCCCACCTGCAGGAGCTGCTGGCCGCGCAGATCCTGCTGCTCGGCACGGGGCACACGCTGGTCCGTCGCGAGTACCCGACGGCCATCGGACCGGTCGACATCCTGGCCAAGGATCCCGCCGGCGGCACCGTCGCCGTCGAGATCAAGCGCCGTGGGGACATCGACGGCGTGGAGCAGCTGACCCGGTACCTGGAGCTGCTCAACCGCGACCCGCACCTGGCGCCGGTGCGCGGGGTGTTCGCCGCCCAGGAGATCAAGCCGCAGGCCCGCGTGCTGGCCACCGACCGGGGCATCGGCTGCTTGGTGCTCGACTACGACGCCATGCGAGGCGTCGACGACAGCGGCTCACGCCTCTTCTAGCCCGACCACGTCACATCCTGGTGCTCTTGAACATGTTCAGTTGAACATGTTCAACTGGCTGCATGAGCGACGACACGAAGGCCCTCGTCCGGTCCACGGCCCTGCGGCTGTTCCGGGAGCGCGGGTACGCGGCCACGACGATGCGGGCGATCGCGCAGGAGGCCGGGGTGGCCACGGGGAACGCGTACTACCACTTCGCGTCCAAGGACCACCTGGTGCAGGAGCTGTACCTGGACGTGAACCGCGAGCAGACCGTGGCCGCCCGTGCGGTCCTCGCGCAGGGCGGAGACCTCGCGACCCGACTGCGCGGAGTGCTCCTTGCCGGCGTCGACGCGTTCGAGGGCTATCACGCGTTCGGCGGCGAGTTCATCACCGTCGCCATCCGCCCCGGCTCGGCGGCGAGCCCGTTCTCCGCCGRGTCGAGCGAGTCCCGGCAGATGAGCCAGGCGATCTTCCGCGAGCTCGTGGACGGCGCGACGCCCGCAGTGCCCACCGTCCTGCGCGACGAGCTCCCGGAGCTGCTGTGGTTGGCCCAGCTGGGGGTCACCCTCTTCTGGGTCTACGACGGCTCGCCGGGCCAGCGGCGGACGCGGACGCTGATCGAGGGGATCGCCCCGCTGATCGGTCGGCTGGTGCGCCTGTCGCGGCTGCCGGTGCTGCGCGGCGCGGCGGACGACGTGCTCGCGCTGGTGCGGGCGGTGCGGGCGTGAGCGAGCTGTCGCCGGTGGCCGGGGATCTTGTCCGCGTGGTCGTCGGGCTCGGCACGGTCGTCGTCC
>NZ_JBFUHU010000062.1:0-13436 GCF_056402235.1 Cellulomonas sp. P4_B5_2 | reverse complement strand
CGGCAGGAGCGCCACGGCGAGCGTGGCCGCTCCGCCGAGCGCGTGCAGCACGCGGGCGCGCCGGGGGACCGGCCGCAGCCCGGCAGCCGTCACCATGTGCGCGACGCCGGTGAGCGCCAGGCCGGCCGTCATGATCCACGGGTCGGTCGCGGTCGAGGCCGCGAGCGCACTGATCGTCTCCTGCACCGGGTCGAACGAGGGCTGCCGTGCCGCGGCGAGCGTCCAGCCGCCGATCATGGCGACGGGTGCGGTGATCGCGGACGCGAGCGCCCAGCGGGGGACGGTCATGGAGGGGCTGCCTTCTGCTCGGGTCCTGTCGGAGACTGGGGTTCGTGACCGACCACCCCGACGGATGGGTGCTGGCCTTCGAGGACGACTTCGACGGCCCCGACCTCGATCCTGCCGTGTGGCTGCCGCACTACCTGCCGGCGTGGAGCTCGCGCGCGGCCACCGCGGCGTCCTACGAGCTGCGCGACTCGTGCCTGCACCTGCGCATCCCGCCCGACCGGGGCCTCTGGTGCGCGGACGACCACACGCCCCCGATGCGCGTGTCGGGCATCCAGTCCGGCAGCTGGTCCGGGCCGGTGGGCGGCACGCGCGGCCAGCAGCCGTACCGCGACGGGGTGCGCGTCCGCGAGGAGCAGGAGACGTTCTGGGGGTGGACCCCGTCCGGCGGGTACGTCGAGCTGCGGGCGCGTGCGGTGGTGACGCCGCGGTCGATGGTCGCGTTCTGGCTGGTGGGGCTGGAGGACGAGCCGCAGCGGTCGGCGGAGATCTGCGTCGCGGAGATGTTCGGGGACGCCGTCGAGCCGGGGTCCGCCGCGGTGGGCACCGGTCTGCACCCCTTCCGGGACCCGGCCGTCGTCGAGGACTTCGCGGCGGTCCGGCTCCCGCTCGACCTCGCCGCGCACCACACCTACGCGGTCGACTGGTCGCCGGAGGAGGCCACGTTCCTGGTCGACGGTGTGGTGGTCCGGCGGTGCGCGCGTCCTCCGTCGTACCCGATGCAGCTGATGCTCGCCGTCTTCGACTTCCCCGAGAGGTCCGTCGGCGACGACGCCGGTGCGGTGCCCGAGCTCGTCGTCGACCGGGTGCGGGGCTACGTGCGCCCCTGAACGGCCGTTCGTCACCCGTTCGCCTGCGATTCGCCCCCGCGGGGACCCCGCCACGCGGTATAACCGGTGCGCTGATCTCTCCGCCGACCCCGAGGACTCCACGGCATGCTGATCTTCTGGGTGATCGCCGGGGTCGCGCTCCTGCTGCTGGTCCTCACCGTCACCGTCGGCGACTTCCTCGACGGCGTGGTCGACGCGCTGGACTTCACCGGCGGGTACCTGTCGTCCACGGCGGTCCTGTCGTTCCTCGCCACGTTCGGCATCGTGGGAGGCCTGCTCCTCGCGACGACGGACGTCAGCGTGCTGGTCGCGTCGCTGGGCGGTGTCGTCGCCGGCGCCGTGGTCGGTGTCGGTGCGGGGGCCGCCACGCGCGCCCTGACGAACGGTCCGACCGCGCACCAGATCACCAGCAGCGACTACGTGGGCCAGTCCGCCACGGTCACCACGTCGATCCCGTCCGACGGGCTCGGTCAGATCTCGCTCGTCGTCGCCGGCCAGAGCACCGCGCTCGCCGCACGCGCCGACGGTCCGCTGCCCACCGGGTCCGGCGTCACCGTCGTGTCCAACCTCGGACCGGGCGTCGTCAAGGTCACCTCCACCCCTGTCTCATCGAACGAACCGAACTAGGAGCTCTCCGTGCCCGACAGCTGGCTGCCCGTCCTCGGCGTGGCAGGTCTCGTCCTCGTCGTCCTCGTCGTCGGAATCGCGATCGCGAAGCGGTACCGCGTCGCCAAGCCCAACGAGGCGTTCATCGTGACCGGCCGCAAGGGCAAGACGTCGGGTGACCTGTCCGGGCAGAAGGTGGTGACCGGCGGCGGGGTGTTCGTCCTGCCGTTCGTCCAGCAGCTCTCGGTGCTCGACATGTCCTCCCGCCGGATCACCGTCGAGGTCAACGGGGCGCCGTCCTCGCAGGGCATCGCGCTCAACGTCTCCGGCGTCGCGATCGTCAAGGTGCACAACGAGGACGTGTCCATCCGCGCGGCCGCCCAGCGGTTCGGCAGCCAGCAGGAGGAGATCGACAGCTTCACGACGAACCAGCTCTCCGGTGCGCTGCGAGCCATCGTCGGCAACCTCACGGTGGAGCAGGTCATCCGCGACCGCGAGTCGTTCTCGCAGCAGGTGCTCGAGTCGGTGACCGGCTCGCTGACCGCGCAGGGCCTGAGCCTCGACGCGTTCACCATCCAGGAGGTCACGGACCACGGCGGCGGCACGTACATCCTCGACATGGGCCGCGCGTCCGCCGCAGCGATCCGCCGAGAGGCCGAGATCGCGGAGGCCGAGGCACGCCGGCTGTCCGAGGAGAAGCGGATCGACGCCGAGACGCAGGTGGCCAACTACCAGCGCTCGCTCGACCTGCGACAGGCCGAGATCCTCGCCGAGACCGACCGCGCGAAGGCGTTGTCGGCGTCGGCGGGCCCGCTCGAGGCGGCCGCCCGGCAGCAGGAGATCCTCGCGCAGGAGGAGCTGGTGGCCCAGAGGCAGGCCGCGCTGACCGAGAGCCAGCTGGACACCACCGTGCGTCGGCCCGCCGACGCCGAGCGCTACCGGCTCGAGCAGCAGGCCGAGGCGCAGCGCGTGACCGCGGTCAAGGCGGCCGAGGCGGCCAAGTCGGAGAACGAGCTGCGCGGTGCGGGCGAGCTCGCGCTCCGGTCGGCGCAGGCCAAGGCCACCGAGCTCGAGGGTGCGGCCGAGGCCGCGGCGGTCCTCGCCCGCGGCAAGGCGGAGGCCGAGGCGCTGCAGAAGCGGGCCGAGGCCTACAAGGAGTTCAACCAGGCGGCCGTGTTCGACCGGCTCCTGGAGACGCTCCCGGAGATCGCCAAGCAGCTCGCGGCACCGATGGGGAACATCGACACCCTCACCGTCGTGTCCACCGACGGCGCGTCCGCGCTGCCCAAGGCGGTCGCGGGGAACTTCCTGCAGCTGCAGGAGCTCATCAAGTCGACCACCGGGCTGGACCTGACGCAGATCGTCTCGCAGCTCACGGAGTCGTCGTCCACCGTGGTGGTCCCGGCCGCGTCCACGAACGGCACGGCGACCTCCGCGGCCTAGTCTCGTGGCATGACCGTGCTCACCAGGAACAACGTCGTGCTCTCGGGCACCCCCGGTGCGCCGCCGATGGTGTTCGCCCACGGGTTCGGCTGCGACCAGAGCATGTGGCGGTTCGTCGCGCCGGCGTTCGAGGCGAGCCACCGGGTGGTCCTGTTCGACCACGTGGGCGCCGGCGGGTCGGACCTGACCGCCTACGACCCGCAGCGGTACGGCTCGCTCGACGGCTATGCGCAGGACGTCGTGCAGCTCCTGGACGAGCTGGACCTGGGGCCCGTGGTCTTCGTGGGTCACTCGGTGAGCTCGATGGTCGGGGCGCTCGCGGCGGCCGAGCGGCCGGACCTGTTCGACCGGCTGGTGCTCGTGGGTCCGAGCCCGCGGTACATCGACGACGCGGGCTACCGCGGTGGGTTCAGCGCGGCGGAGATCGACGAGCTGCTCGAGACGATGGACGACAACTACCTCGGATGGTCGGCGTTCATCGCGCCGGTGATCATGGGCAACCCCGGACGCCCTGAGCTGGGCGAGGAGCTGACCAACTCGTTCTGCCGTACCGACCCGGCCATCGCGCGCCGGTTCGCGCGGACCACGTTCCTGTCGGACAACCGCGCGGACCTCGCCCGGGTGCTCACCCCGGCGCTGGTCCTGCAGTGCCGCGAGGACGTCATCGCGCCGCCCGAGGTGGGCCAGTTCGTGCACGAGCACCTGGCGGCCAGCGAGCTCGTGCTCCTCGACGCCGTCGGGCACTGCCCCAACCTCAGCGCGCCCGACCAGGTGATCGCCGCCATCAGCGCCTACCTGTCGCATGCCGCCGCCCGGTCGTAGCGAAGCCTGGGACGTCGCGCCCGTCGCGCTGCTGCGGCTCGACGGCGACGGCGTCATCGTCGACGCCAACCTGGTCCTGCTGGAGTGGGTCGGTCGCGGGCCGCAGGACGTGCTCGCCGGCGTGCGGCTGAGCGAGCTGCTCTCGGTGGGCGGCCGGATCTACTGGGAGACGCACCTCTCGCCGCTGCTGCACATGCAGGGGCGGGTCGACGAGGTCGCCGTGGAGCTGCGCGGCGATGCCGGCCGTCTCCCGGTGCTCCTGTCCGCGGTGGTGCGGACGCTCGGCGGCGACCGCCGGATCGTCGACGTCGCCCTGTCCAGGGCCACGGAACGCTCGCGGTACGAGCGCGAGCTGCTCGCCGCGCGGGCGGCCGCCGAGCGGTCGACGGACCAGCTCCGCGCCCTGCAGGCCACCACAGCGGCGCTGTCCCGGGGCGTGGGCGCGGACGGCGTGGCCCGGGCACTGGTCCAGACGGCGGTGGCGGGGCTCGGGGCCTCGACGGCGACCGTGTGGATCGCGGCGGAGGACGGCAGGCTGGTGCGCACGGCATCCTCGGGGTCCGCGGGCCAGCACGCCGCCGATCCGCCCGACGAGCCCTGGGCGCCCGGTCCGCACGTGGCAGCCGGGCCGCCCCCGAGGCCGGTCGAGGCCGTCGAGGTGCATGCCGGAGGGGTGGTCGTCGTCGCGCTGGGTGATCCGGGTGCGCCGCTGGGCATCCTGGTGCTGGCTCCGCGAGCGGGGGAGGGCGACGACCCGCTGGACGTGGGGGTCCTCACGGCGGTGGGTCAGCAGGCGGGATTGGCGCTGGAGCGCGCGCGGATGTTCGACCAGAAGGCGTCGGTCGCGCACGAGCTGCAGCACGCTCTGCTCACCACGAACCTCCCGCCCGACGACCGGTTCACCGTCGTCACCGAGTACCGGCCCGGCGTGCAGGCCCTCGAGGTCGGCGGTGACTGGTACGACGCGTTCCTGCTCGACGACGACGTGCTCGCCGTGGCGGTGGGTGACGTCGTCGGCCGCGGGCTGCACGCCGCCACGGCGATGGGCCAGCTGCGCAGCGCGGTCCGCGCGGTCGCCGGCCCCGGCGTCGGTCCCGCGGAGCTGGTGCGCCGGCTCGACAGGTTCGTCGCCCGGGCCGGTGTCGGGTTCATGGCCACCTTGGCCTACGCGGAGATCGACCTGACCACGGGTCGTGTCCGGTACGCGTGCGCGGGCCACCTGCCACCGCTGAGGTTCCCTGCGCACGGCGCGCCGGAGTTCCTGTGGGAGGGCCGGTCGACGCCGCTGGGTGTCCGCTCCGTCCGGACGGAGGCCGAGGTCGACCTCGATCCGGAGGACCTGCTGATGCTCTACACCGACGGTCTGGTCGAGCGCCGGGGCCGGCCGTTGCTCGGCGGGCTCGAGGACCTCGCGGCTGCGGGCGCCGCGCTGCGGGAGAGCTCGGTGAGCGCGCTGGTCACGGGACTCCTCACGCACGCGGGGGACGAGCGCGACGACGTGTGCGTGCTCGTCGTTTCGTGGTCACCCCCGGACCGGCCCTGAGCGGCAGGGACCCAGGACCGGTCCGGGAGCAGGTCAGCTCGCCGGGTTGGCGTTGTGCACGAGCTCCAGGGCCATCTGCGGGAACCACTGGCCGGCGGCCGGGTCGGCGTAGCCGCGCACGGGGTCGATGCCGCCCTCGGGTGCCCACCGCGTGCACTCGCCGTCGGACTCGCCCGGGATCTTCACCCAGAGGTAGGCGTCCACGTACGGGTCACCGGTGCTGAGCGTCGGCTTCAGGCCGAGGCCGCGCTCCGGCGGGTTGCACCAGACCTGCGGGTCGCCGGCGGGGCTGCCCGGGGGAGCGGTCCACGGGCCCTGGCCGTTGCGGCTGGTGTCGATCACGGCGTGCGCGAGGACGTCCGGCCCGCTGGGCGGGTTGGCCGCGTTGGTGACGTTGTCCAGGTACCACTGGTCGGTCAGCCCCCAGGTGCTGAAGTCGGCCGGGTTCGCCGGGTAGTACTGGCTGGCGCAGTAGTCGAAGTGGCCGACGCGCCAGCCGCCCTCGGCGGTGTTGGTGCCGTACCAGAGGCACTGCGAGATCCAGGACGCGAACTTCGCCTGACGCTCGGTGGTCTCGTAGTTGGACACGTTGAGGAAGAACCCGTCGGTCTTCTCGACCCCGGCCTTGTGCAGCCGGTCGGCGATGTCCCCGGTACCGAGCCAGCCGCTGTGCGTCCCGTCGAGGTAGAGGGACACGTTCGGCAGCGCGGCCAACCGGTCGACGGCGCCGTTCAGCTGCGCGAACCGGTCGGCCGCCGCCGTCGCGGGGTCGAGGTCCGCGGGCTGGCACCACTCCTGGGCCCCGTTGATCGAGGTGTACCAGGGGATGATCCCGAGGCCGTCGGGCTCCAGCAGGACGATCGCCTTGCCGTCCCCGATACCGGCGGCGAAGCCGTCGATCCACGCCAGGTACGCCTCGGTGTCGAGCGCGCCGCCGGCGGAGTACTGCGCACAGTCGCGGAACGGCAGGTCGTAGGCGACCAGCACGGGCGTCGAGCGGGTGATCCGCGCCTGCTTCATCGTCTTCTTGACCGACTTCGTCACCTCGGCGGGCGTCCCGGAGGTGAACCACACGGCCTGCGGGGTGGCGACCATCTTCGTGATCGCCGCCGCGTCCGACCACTGGCGGGCCTTCACCAGCTGCTTGATCTGCGCGACCGCACCGTCGTTCGGCGGGGGCGTGAACAGCCGGGTGGCGGGGGCCGGATGGTGGTGACCGCGGCCGTCGTGGGCCGCGGCGGGCGCGGCAACGGCCAGTGAGAGCGCTACCACACTGGCGGCAGCGAGCAGCATCGAGCGCGTGCGGGACAGGGATCTGGACACGGAGTCTCCTACGTCGTTGTCGGATGACCGTTCGCGTGCAACGGGCGTGTTGGCCGTCCCTGAGAGCATGACAATTCGGACGGCCGCGCACAAGGTGTACCGGTAAGGAAAGGACCACGCGCGACGAGATGCGGGTGTCGCCGCGCGTGGCCGTCGGTGCTCAGAACACGCGGTTCGCGATCTCCGCGGGTGCCATCAGCAGGTCCGTGATCTCGTCGTCGAGCTTGACCAGCGTGAGCGACGCACCTGCCATGTCGAGCGACGTGCAGTACTCGCCCACGTAGCTGCGGCCCACGGTGATGCCCTGCGCAGCCAGCTTCTCGTGCGCCAGCCCGTACAGCAGGTACAGCTCGCTGATCGGGGTGCCGCCGAGGCCGTTGATCATGAGCGCGACCGTGTCGCCCGAGGAGTACGGCAGGTCCGGGACGACCGCGCCCAGCAGCTCGTCGACGATCTCGTCGGCGCTCACCAGCTTGGCGCGTCGGCGGCCGGGCTCGCCGTGGATGCCGACACCGACCTCCATCTCGTCGTCGGCCAGCTCGAACAGGGGGGAGCCCTTGGCAGGCGGCGTGCACGGGGTCAGGGCGATGCCCATGGTCCGCGTGACGGAGTTGACCTTTTCGCCGATCCGCACCAGCTCCTCCAGCGACGCACCGTTCTCGGAGGCGGCGCCGACGGCCTTCATGACGAAGAAGTTCCCCGCGACGCCTCGTCGGCCCACCGTCCACGTCGAGTCCTTGACCGCGACGTCGTCGTTGATGAACAGCGTCCTGACGTTCAGCCCCTCGGCCTCGGCCAGCTCGGCGGCCATCTCGAACGCCATCTTGTCGCCGGTGTAGTTGTTGACCAGCAGCAGGACGCCCTTGTCCGAGGCCAGCAGCTTGGCGGTCTCCAGCACGTACTCCATGGGCGGCGCCGCGAACACGTCACCGGGACACGCGCCGTCGAGCATGCCCCTTCCGACCACCATGACGTGCGCGGGCTCGTGCCCCGACCCGGACCCCTGGATGATCGACACCTTGTCGTGGCGGGGGGCGTCCGCCCGCATGATCAGGTTGTACTCGGGCACGTAGCGCAGGGTGTCGGGGTTGGCCAGCGCGATGCCCTTGAGCATCTCGGGGACGAAGTTCTTCGGGTCGTTGACGAACTTCTTCATCAGTCGTTCCTCCACATCGTCGTGTTGTCCAGACCTGTCGCCGCGCCGCCCCCGGAGCGCGGACGTGGGGGTGTCACCAGGTGTCGGCGACGCGCTCGGCCAGCACGGCGACCGCGACCGCACCCGGGTCGAGCGAGCCGATGCTGCGCTCGCCGGTGTACGACGCGCGGCCGCGTCGGGCCTGCATCGGCCGGGTCGCCTCGGCGGCCTCGCGCGCGGTGACGGCCGCGGCCTTCGCGATGTCCGCGGGCGCGGTGCCGGCCCCGAGCTCGCGCTCGATGGTGTCGGTCATCGGCGCCAGGGCGTCGAGCAGGGTCTTCTCGCCCAGGTCTGCGCCGCCGCGCGCCTTGATCCCCTCGATCGCGGCGCGCAGCATCGCGACGACGTCGTCGCCGGTGATCTCCTGCTTGCCCTTGACCTGCCCCGCCGCCCGCAGGAACGCGGTGCCCCAGATCGGCCCGGACGTCCCGCCGATCCGCCCGCTCATCACGACGGCCACCTTCTGCAGGAACGTGCCGGTGTCGGTGCGGTCGAAGTCGTCCCACTGGGCCAGCACGTTCTCGAAGCCGCGCGCGAGCGAGAAGCCGAAGTCCCCGTCGCCGACGACGGAGTCGAGCTCCCCGAAGTACTTCTCGTTCTCGATGCAGGTCTGCGTGATGGTGCGGACGACGGACTCGACGCGGGCATCGGACACGGGCGGGACCTCTCAGGGAGTGGTGAGGAGCTGGTCGAGGTGGGGCAGGGTGACCTCGCCGTCGACGACGAGGTGGTGAGGGTTGGCCAGCACGGTGGCCGGCTGGTCGGGGAGGTCGCCGAGCGAGCTGACGACGAGCGACGCGCCGGTGAAGTCCTCGTCGGCGGTGTAGCTGCTGACGGTGACGACGGTGCGCAGGCCGGCACCGAGCGCGGCGCGCAGGCCGTTGGCGCTGTCCTCGACGACGATCACCTCCTCGGGACCGACGCCGAGCTCGCGCAGGGCCAGCAGGTAGATGTCGGGCGCGGGCTTCTTGGCGGGCACCACGTCGCCGGCGAACACGGCGAACCGGCTCGCCTGGTCCGCGCCGACCGCGTGCTCCAGCACCGCCCGGACCGACGCCTCCGCCGACGTGGACGCGACTGCGAGCCGCCAGCCCGCCGCGGACACCTCCGCCACGATGCGCGCGATGCCGGGTCGCCCGGGCATCACCCCGGCCGCGACCATCTCCGTGTAGTGCGCCGTCTTCGCCTTGTGCCAGCGGGCGACCAGGTCCCGCTGCTCGTCGGGGTCGGTGGGCAGGTGCGCGGTCTCGACGAACGCCGGCGTGAACACGGTCGCCAGCCGCTCCTTGCCCCCGCCGATCGCGAGCAGGTGCCCGTACTCCTCCTCGCTCCAGTGGATCGGGAGGCCGGCCTCCTCGAACGTCCGGTTGAACGCCGGCAGGTGCCCGTCCCGCTCGGTGTCGGCCAGCACGCCGTCGCAGTCGAACACCAGCGCGGGGCTCACGACGACGCCTTCCCGGCCGCGCCGAACTCCTCGATGTGCACGGCGATCGCGGCCTGCACGGCCTGCGAGATGTCCCGGAACATCGACGGCGGGTCCCACTTGTCGCGCGCGCGCGCCTCGGCCAGGTGCTTCTCGGCGGACCGCATGTAGGCGACCTTGACGCCGGTCGAGATGTTGATCTTGGAGACCCCGGCGGCGATGAACGTCGCGAAGTCCTCGGCCGACAGCCCGGTGCCGCCGTGCAGCACGATCGAGCGGTCGGTGAGGGCGGCCAGCTCGCGGACGCGTCCGGGCAGCAGGACCGGCTGCGCCTTGTACTCGCCGTGCGCGGTGCCCAGCTGGGGAGCCAGCAGGTCGACGCCGGTGCGCTCGGCGACCGCGGCGAGCGTGGCGACGTCGTAGGAGTGCAGGCTGACGTCGGAGCCGACGCCGTCCTCCACGCCGATGATGTTCTCGATCTCCGACTCGACGTCGACGCCCGCCGCGTGGGCCTCCGCGACCACCTCGGCGGTCTCCTTCTCGGCGGTCTCCAGGTCCCGGTCGGAGGCATCGAACAGCACCGACGACCACCCGGCGCGGACCACGTCGGAGATGACCGCACGGTCGGGGCAATGGTCGAGGTGCAGGGCGACGGGCACGGGGACGTCCGCCGCGGCGTGCCGGAACATCGTGGTGATCAGGTCGGTGCCGATCGAGCGGACCGTCTTGACGGAGATCTGGATGATCATCGGCGAGCTCGCGGCCACCGCGGCGGCGATCACGGCGCGCAGGCTCAGGTCGTCGAGGATGTTCACCGCCGGCACCGCGTACCCCTGCTCGCGCGCGGCACGCGTCATCGTCAGCGTCGACGAGATCATGCTCAGCCCTCCCCGGGGAGCGACCCTGCGTGACCAGGACCGCATCGTCCCGATCTGTCCGCAGTCTAGACAGGTCTACTCATGGCAGACCAGAGCATGGAAGTCTTGGCCTCATGACGGAGGTCCTGGCGCGGGAGTCGGCCGTGCCGCTCTACGCGCAGCTCGAGCAGATCCTGCACGCCCGGATCACCAGCGGCGAGTGGGTGCCCGGCCAGCGGATCCCGTCGGAGAACGAGCTCAACCGCATCTACGGCCTCAGCCGCATGACCGTGCGTGGCGTGCTGACCAAGCTCGTCGGCGACGGCCTGCTGGTCCGCGTGCCGGGCAAGGGCACCTACGTGGCCACGCCGAAGATCAGCGCGGTCTCACCGGCCTACCGCGGCGTGCGCGAGCAGCTGGAGGGCCTCGGCTACGAGACGTCCACGCGGCTGGTGTCCCTGGCGCTCGAGACGCCGTCGTCCGGTGTGCGCGAACGGCTGGCGCTCGGCGAGGGCGACGAGACATACGTGATCGTCCGGGTCCGGTCCGTCCAGGGTGAGCCGATCAGCCTCCACCACTCCTACGTCCCGGCCCGGCTGGCGCCCGCGCTCGACCAGCACGACGTCGTGGCCAACCAGCTCTGCGTCGTGCTCGAGGAGCACTACGGGCTGCCCATGAAGCGGGTGCACGAGGAGCTCGAGGCCGTCGCGGTGAGCACCGCCGACGCCAAGCACCTGGGCATGCGCCGCGGAGACCCCGCCCTGCAGCTGCAGGACGTGATCTCCGACGCGCTCGCGCGTCCGTTCGAGTACTCGTCGATCGTGTTCCGCGGGGACCGGATGCGGCTGCGGTTCGACTACGACCGCTGAGTCAGCTCTCCAGCAGCCCGCCGCCCACCCAGGCGCCGATGGCGGCCGCGTCGCTGGGGCTCAGCTGCATCCGGGCGCCGCGGCACAGGCCGACCACGTTGTCCGCCCACGCCAGCGCCAGGTCGGACGCCTTGGTGGTCGGCTTCAGCTCGAGGCCGGCGAAGATGATGCCGCCGATGACGAAGTTCACGGTGGAGCGGCCCACCTGCGCGCCCGCCTTCCGGCACGCGTCGCGCACGCGCCGGGACGTCTCGGCGCGGTCGAACGGGTGGGCCTTGAGGTCGGCGGCCAGCGCGGTGAGGAGCACCCGGTAGTTCGAGGCACTGAGCCCGGGGGTGTCGGTAACCGCGACGACCTGGCGCTGGAGCGCGCTCGACGACGTGTCCGCGACGGCGCCGGGCAGGTCGGCCTCGCCGAAGCGGTTGGCGTCCCAGACGAACCCGGGCGGTCGCGACGAGACACCGACCTCCGGGACGTTGCGGGCCAGCCAGGGCAGGAAGCCACCGGCGCCGCCCCACCGGGTCTCGGGCAGGGTCGGCTCGGTCTTCTGCGCCAGCTGCGCGATGGTGCCCAGCGGCACCGGGCGGTCCGCGGCCTGCACGCGCTGGAGCACGGCCTTGCGCGCGGCCGAGCTCGGGGGAGGCGTGGCGGCGGCGGTCTTCTTGGTCGGCGCCTTCGCGGGAGCCTCCGCGGGTGCCTCGACGGCGGCCGCGACCTCCTCGACCACGGTCTCGACGTCCAGCGTCGACGCCGTGTGGGTCACCAGCTCCGCGAGGTCGTCGGCCGTGATGACGGTGTCGGCCACCGACCGGTAGGCCGCCGCGGCCGGGCTGGCGGTGATGATGGTGACCCGGCGGTCCGCGGCGCGGCAGCGCAGCGCCAGGGGAGTGAAGTCGGCGTCGGCCGACACGATGACGAACTCCTCGTACTGCGTGGACGCGGCCAGGGCGTCGACGGCGTCGAGGACGAGGTTGATGTCGGCGCTGCTCTTGCCCTGCTGGGTCAGCGACGGGCAGTCGACCACCTGGAAGCCGGCGCGCGTGAAGTTGGGCCGGAACTGCGAGAACCGCGACGGGTTCAGGTAGCAGGCGCGGATCAGGAAGCGGCGGCTGAACTCGCCCTCGGAGTCGGTGCCGGTCTCCAGCTCGCTGAGCCAGTGGGCCGGGTTGGTGGCGAACGCCTCCGCGGCCACGGGGTCCAGGCGCTGCAGCCCGATGTAGACGTTGTCGAAGTCGACGAACATGGCGGTGCGAAAGCGGCGGCCCGCATCCGTCCGGTCGGCAGGGGTCACGCTCGGGGAGGTCACCCGAGCATCTTCCCTGCTCTGGGGGACGGATGCGTACCGCGCACCTCACTCCGCGGTGTCGGCCTCGTCCCGCGCGGCGACGACGAACGCCTCCACGACGGCCTTGTCGAGCCCCAGCGTCGCCACGGGACCGGTGCCGTCGTCGGCCTCCAGGAGCGCGAGCAGCACGTGGCCGGTGTCGACGTGCTCGTCGTCCAGCCGCACGGCCTCGCGGAACGTCAGCTCCAGCGCCTTCTTGGCACCGGCGTCGAAGGGCACGAGGTCGGGGACGGGGGCGACCGAGGGCGCCAGGCCGGCTGTGAGCGTCCGGCGGGCGTCGTCCAGCGAGGTGACCTGCGCCGCGACGGCCTGGGCGGCGACGTCGTCGGGGGCCGCGAGCAGGCCGAGGGCGAGGTGGGCCGTCGTGATCTCGGTGTTGCCGGCCGTGTGCGCCTCGTTCTGCGCGGCCACGACGACGTTGCGGGCGGCCTCGGTGTAGCGCCCGAAGCCCTGGCTCGTGTCGGGGGCCCCGGGGTCCTTGGCGACGAACCGCTTCTGCGCGGCCTGCTTGGTCACCCCCATGTTGGCTCCGATCTCCGTCCACGACGCGCCGGACCGCCGCGCCTGGTCGACGAAGTGGCCGATGAGGTGGTCGGCGACGTCGCCGAGCGCCTGCGCGGTGAGCACCGCGGTCGACAGCTGGTGGAGCACGGTGGGCTGGGAGGTGGTGATGGCGTCGATGAGGTCGTCGAGCCGGACGGGGTTCTGGACGCGGGTTGTCGTCATGCGTCAACCCTAGGTTGACGGATCGTCGATCGTCAACCGTGGGTTGACGGGCACACTGGAACGGTGATCCGCCGCCACGTCGTCGTCCACGGGTTCGTGCAGGGCGTCGGCTATCGCTGGTCCCTGTCCCACGAGGCCCGTCGGCTCGGCGTGCGCGGCTGGACGCGCA
>NZ_JBFUHU010000061.1:0-23018 GCF_056402235.1 Cellulomonas sp. P4_B5_2 | reverse complement strand
GGAGCGGCCTGCGGCTCTGGAGCCTTCTCGGGCTCGGGTGCCTTCTCGGCGGGCGCGGGCGTCGAGGCAGCAGCGCCGGAGCCGATGACGGCGAGCACGGCGCCGACCTCGACGGTCTCGTCCTCCTGGACCAGGATCTGCTGGAGCGTGCCGGCGAAGGGCGACGGGATCTCGGTGTCGACCTTGTCGGTGGAGATCTCGAGCAGCGGCTCGTCGACCGCGACCTCGTCGCCGACGGCCTTGAGCCAGCGTGTGACGGTGCCCTCGGTGACGGACTCGCCCAGTGCGGGCAGGGTGACGTTCTCGCCGGCAGCGCCCTCGGCGGAGGCGGCTGCAGGCGCGGCGGCCGGCTCCTCGTGCTCCTCCACCGGCTGCTCCGCAGGAGCGGCCTCGGCGGCGGGCTCCTCCGCCGGTGCCTGCTCGGCGGCGGGCTCCTCGGCGGCGGGCTGCTCGGCCGGGGCGGACTCCTGCGTCGAGGCACCCTCGCCGGAGCCGATGACGGCCAGCGTGGCGCCGACCTCGACGGTCTCGTCCTCCTGGACCAGGATCTGCTCCAGCACGCCGGCGAACGGCGACGGGATCTCGGTGTCGACCTTGTCGGTGGAGATCTCGAGCAGCGGCTCGTCGACCTCCACCGTGTCGCCCACGTTCTTCAGCCAGCGGGTGACGGTCCCCTCGGTGACGGACTCACCGAGTGCGGGCAGCTGCACGTTGTCGGACATGACCGCTCGTGTCTCCTTCGATCCGTAGGTCAGTTGTGGGCGTGCAGCGGCTTGCCGGCGAGCGCGAGGTGCGCCTCCCCGAGGGCCTCGTTCTGCGTGGGGTGGGCGTGCACGAGGGAGGCGACGTCCTCGGGATAGGCCTCCCAGTTCACGATGAGCTGGCCCTCGCCGATGAGCTCGCCGACGCGAGCGCCGATCATGTGCACGCCGACGACGGGACCGTCCTTCTGGCGGACGAGCTTGATGAAGCCCTGCGTGCCRAGGATCTGGCTCTTGCCGTTGCCGCCCAGGTTGTACTCGAGCGTCTCCACCGCGTCCGCACCGTGGACCTCCTTGGCGCGCGCCTCCGTGAGGCCCACCGAGGCGACCTCGGGATCGGAGTACGTCACGCGCGGGATGCCCGACTCGACGATGGCGGCGGGCTTGAGGCCCGCGATCTCCTCGGCGACGAAGATGCCCTGCGCGAACCCGCGGTGCGCGAGCTGCAGGCCGGGGACGATGTCGCCGACCGCGTAGACGTTTCCGACGCCGGTGTGCAGGCGCTCGTCGGTGATGACGAAGCCGCGGTCGAGGGTGATGCCCTGCTCCTCGAAGCCGACGCCGGAGGTGCGCGGTCCGCGGCCGACGGCGACCAGCAGGAGGTCGGCGTCGAACGTCTTGCCGTCCTCGAGCGAGACGTGCACGCCGTTGTCGTCCTGCGTCACGCCGGAGAACCGGACGCCCACGTTGAAGTTGATCCCGCGCTTGCGGAACGCGCGCTCGAACGCCTTGGACAGCGCCTCGTCCTCGTTGGGGACCAGGTGGGGGAGCGCCTCGATGATCGTGACGTCCGCGCCGAAGGACTTCCAGACGCTGGCGAACTCCGAGCCGATGACGCCGCCGCCGAGGATGATCGCCGACTTCGGCACCCAGTCCAGCTGCAGGGCCTGGTCGGAGGTGATGACGCGGCCGCCGATCTCCAGACCGGGCAGCGAGCGGGCGTAGGAGCCGGTGGCGATGATGACGTGCCCGCCGGTGATGCGCTCGCCGTTGACCTCGACCGTGTCGGGGCCGACCAGCTTGCCGAAGCCCTCGAACACGGTGATCTTGCGGGACTTGATGAGCCCCTGCAGGCCCTTGWAGAGCCGGCCGATGACGGTGGACTTGTACTCGTTCACCCCGGCCATGTCGATCCGGTCGAGCGTGGTGTGCACCCCGAAGTGCGCACCGTCGCGGGCGTTGTCCGCCAGCTCGGCTGCGTGCAGCAGCGCCTTGGTCGGGATGCAGCCGTAGTGGAGGCAGGTGCCGCCCACCTTGTCGGCCTCGACCAGGGCGACAGACTTCCCCAGCTGTGCGGCGCGCAGCGCAGCGGCGTAGCCGCCACTGCCTCCGCCCAGGACGACGATGTCGAAAGCGGTGCCGTTCGTGTCGGCCACGTGCAGACTCCTCATACGCAGACTTGGTGGTCTCGAGCTTGCCGACCATCCTGTCATCCCTGCACGCAGGGAACGACCTGGACGACGCGCACGACCATGTGACACTCCGAACAGTCGTCCCATGACTGATGTTCCGTCCGGCGCGAACACCCCCCGGTTCGACAGGCTCGCAGGCTACCCTCGTGCGCCATGGGCCTGTTCTCGCGCCGCAAGCCGGCCGCCACCGACGCGCCGACGGATCGGGACGCGCGCGCCGCGACCGTGGCGCACCTGCGCGACTTCGTCGCCACGCGCGTCGGCGTCGAGGCCTACGTGGAGCCGCAGACCCACGACACCCCGACGACGATGATGCTCGTCGCGACCGACGGCGAGTGGACGCGGCGCCGGGTGCCGGACCCGAAGACGGCGTGGCAGCTGGCGCGCGACCTGGGCATCCCCGTCTACGACGTCCAGCGGACCGGCTACCCGCAGCGGTTCCGGGACTGGAATTCGCGGCAGCGGCTCGCGCACAAGCGCAAGCACGCCTAGACCGCCGGGGCGCGTCCCTCCAGCAGGGCCAGCAGCGTCCGGACGCCGACGCCGGTGCCGCCCACGGGGGTGTACCCGTGCGCCGACCGCTCGTTGTACGCCGGTCCCGCGATGTCGAGGTGCGCCCACGGCGTCGTCCCGACGAACTCCTGCAGGAAGATCCCGGCCGTGAGCATGCCGCCGAAGCGGTCGCTGATGTTCGCGATGTCCGCGACCTTCGACTTCAGGCCGGCGCGCAGGTCGGCGGGCAGCGGCATCGGCCAGAACTGCTCGCCGCTGGCCTGCGCCGCCGCGACGACCTCGCCGCGGACGTCGTCGGTGCCCATCACGGCGGACACGCGGTGGCCGAGGGCGATCAGCTGCGCACCGGTCAGGGTCGCGATGTCGATGACGACGTCGGGCTTCTCCTCGACGGCGGCCACGAGACCGTCGGCCATCACGAGGCGTCCCTCGGCGTCGGTGTTGAGCACCTCGACGGTCTTGCCTCCGCGGATGGTCAGCACGTCGGACGGGCGCTGGGCGGTGCCGGACGGCATGTTCTCCGCGAGGCACAGCCAGCCCGTGACCGCGACGGGCAGCTCGAGGCGGGCGGCTGCGATGACCGTGTGCAGCACCGCGGCCGCGCCGGCCATGTCGGACTTCATGGCCTCCATGCCGGCGGCGGGCTTGATCGAGATGCCGCCGGAGTCGAACGTGATGCCCTTGCCGACGAGAGCGACCTTCACCTTCGGACGCGACGGCGAGTAGGCCACCTTGACCAGGCGGGGACCGCGGACCGAGCCCTGACCGACCCCGATGAGGCCGCCGTAGCCCCCGGCGGCGAGCGCCTTGTCGTCGAGCACGGTGATCTTCAGGCCCTTGGCGCCCGAGTCCTTGGCAGACGTCTTCGCAGCCTCGGCGAACGCGGCCGGGTACAGGTCGTTCGGGGCGGCGTTCACCAGGTCGCGGGTGCCGTGGACGGCGGCCGCGATCACCTCGGCGCGGGCGACGGCGGCGACGGCCGCGCGGTCACGGGGGTGCGCGGTGACGATCTGGATCGCGGCGACGGGCGCCTGCTTGGCCGCCTCCGACGCGCGGTAGCGGGTGAAGGAGTAGGCGCCCAGCAGGGCGCCCTCGGCGACGGCCGCGACGGACGCGACGTCGTCGGCGGGGAGGGCGAGCGCCACGCGGGCGGTGCCGGCGAGCTCGCGCGTCGCGGCACCGGCCGCGCGGCGGAGCACCTCGGGGGTGACCTTGTCGGCGGGGCCGACACCGGTGAGGACGAGGACCGTGGCGGCCAGGCCGGTGCCGGGCAGGCGGCGGACCTCGTCGGCCACACCGGTGATCCCGAGGGCGGCGGCGTCGGCCAGCTGGGCGCGCAGCTCCTTGGGGAGGCGCTCGGCGCCCAGGACGGCGGCAGCGCCGTCCTGCTGGGCGACCGCGACGACCAGGGCGTCGACGGCGAGGCGGGCAGGGTCCTGGGAGGTCAGCGAGACGGTCACGGCTCGATGATAGGTCGGTGCACGGACCTCTCGTGCGGCGCCGGTACGGTGGGGCACCGTGATCGTCCCCCTCGCACTGCTCGTCGTCGCCCTGTGCCTGGCGCTCGGCGGTTGGGCCCTCTGGTTCGTCGTCCGGGACCGGGCAGTCGTCCTGCGTCAGCTGTGGGGCGCCGCTGTCGTCGAGGGCGTGCTCGTGCTCCAGGCCGCGATCGCGGGCGTCCTCGCCGCCACCGGGTCGCCGGACGTGGACGGTGTCCTGCTGTGGGGCTACGTGCTCACCCAGCTGCTCGTCCTGCCGATCGCGGCCGCCTGGGCGTTCGCCGAGCGCACGCGGTGGAGCTCGGTCGTCCTTCTCGTCGCGGCGCTGACCGTGGCCTTCCTCGAGTACCGACTGCTCCAGATCTGGGGGACCGTGTGACCGACCGAACGGCTCGCTCGCGCCGGACGGGC
Organism: Cellulomonas sp. P4_B5_2; assembly: GCF_056402235.1. Classification (NCBI taxonomy): domain Bacteria; kingdom Bacillati; phylum Actinomycetota; class Actinomycetes; order Micrococcales; family Cellulomonadaceae; genus Cellulomonas; species Cellulomonas sp. P4_B5_2. Next base: position 18,422 of record NZ_JBFUHU010000061.1, on the reverse strand, counting down.
AGCGGCCCCGGCCGGCTGCTCGTCGCGGTGTACGGGATCCTCGCGCTCGCCGCGACGGCCCGCGGCATCTACCAGGTGGCCACCAAGCTCGACGAGGCGCCGGTCGCGTACCTCCTGTCGCTCGGCGCCGGGCTGGTGTACGTCGTCGCGACGATCGCGCTGGCCACCGACCGGCGCACGCTCGCGTGGTGGGCGGTCTCGATCGAGATGGTCGGCGTCCTGACGGTCGGCGTGCTCTCGCTCGTGGACGTCGGCGACTTCCCCGACGAGACCGTCTGGTCGGCGTTCGGTCAGGGCTACGGCTACGTTCCCCTGCTCCTGCCGTTCCTCGGGCTCCTCTGGCTGTGGCGCACCGGGCGGACGGCCGACGTGCCGGCTGCGTCTGACGACCTAGGGTGAGAAACGTGTACCGCCTGCTGTTCGACCTCGTCTTCCGGCGCATGGACCCCGAGCGCGCCCACGAGGTCGCGTTCCGGCTGATCCGCGTGGTGGCACAGGTCCCGCTGCTGCGTGACGTCGTGCGTCGCGCGTTCCGGGCCTCCGACCGCGGGTCCGTGGAGGTGTGGGGCCGCCGGTTCCCCTCCCGGTTCGGGCTGGCCGCCGGCTTCGACAAGAACGCGGTCGGCGTGGCCGGGCTGGTCATGCTCGGCTTCGGGTTCGTCGAGGTGGGCACCGTCACCGCGCAGGCGCAGCCCGGCAACGAGCCGCCGCGGCTCTGGCGCGTGCTCGACCAGCGGGCTCTGCGCAACCGGATGGGTTTCAACAACGAGGGGTCCGCGGCCGTGGCGGCCCGGCTCCGTCGCCTGCGGGCGACCCCGGCGGGCCGGCGGCTGGTGGTCGGCGTGAACATCGGCAAGACCAAGACCACGCCCGCCGAGCACGCGGCCGCGGACTACGCGACCAGCGCCGGACGGCTCGCCCTGTACGCGGACTACCTGGTGGTCAACGTGTCCTCGCCGAACACCCCAGGACTGCGGGACCTGCAGTCGGTGGAGGCGCTGCGCCCCATCCTCGAGGCCACCCGCGTGGCCGCCGACGAGGCGACGGCCGCCGGGGGGCTCGCGCCCGTGCCGCTGCTGGTGAAGATCGCCCCCGACCTGTCCGACGACGACGTCGACGCGGTGGCCGAGCTCGCCGCCGAGCTGGGCCTGGACGGGATCGTCGCGGTCAACACGACCATCGGTCACGAGCTCGGACCCGGTGGCCTGTCCGGTCCTCCGGTGCTGGCCCGTGGGCTCGACGTGGTCGCCCGCCTGCGCAGCCGCCTCGGTCCCGACGCCGTGATCATCGGCGTCGGCGGCATCACGACCCCCGCCGACGCGCGCGAGTACCTGGCGGTCGGCGCGACCCTCGTGCAGGGCTACACGGGCCTCATCTACGAGGGGCCGGCGTACGCGACCCGGATCGCCCGCGCGCTCGCGGCGGACGAGGCGCTCCGCGTTCCTGCGCGTCGGAAGGCGGTCGCCTGATGGTCCTGCGGCCGCAGTGGGAGTGGCGCTTCGACGGCGCTGACGGCTCGGTGCTCGACCGGCCCGTGAGCCCGGTGTTCACCACCCAGTACGACGCCGAGCAGTGGATCGGCGAGCACTGGCGCACGCTGGCCGCCCAGGGTGTCCAGGCCGTGCACCTGCTGCACGAGGGCAGCCAGGCGACCCCGACGATCACGCTCCCGCTGATCTGACCTCGTTCACACCATCGCGTGGACCCGAGCGGGTCCCGCGACCGGTTCGGTCACGCCCAGCCCCGCCCACGCGTCGGCGAGCCCGGCCACCGCGCGCCGCAGGTCGTCGGCCGACGCGCTGAACGGCAGCCGCAGGTTCCGCTCGAAGCTGCCGTCCACCCCGAACGCGGTTCCGGGCACCACCCGCACCCCGTGCCGGGTGGAGATCGCGGCGAGCGCGCTCGACACCGGTGCACCGAGGTCGGCCCAGAGCGACAGGCCACCCGCGGGGATCTCGAACTGCCACGACGGCAGCTGGTCCAGCAGCAGGCCGACGAGCAGGTCTCGGCGCTCCCGCAGGGCGTCCCGTCGTCGGGCGAGCAGGTCGTCCGAGTGCGCGAGGAGCTCGGTGACCACCAGCTGCTCGAGCGCAGGTGTCCCGATGTCGACGTGCGCCCGGGACGCCGCGAGGCGGGCGACCAGGTCGGGGTGCGCCCGGACCCAGCCGACGCGGAGGCCGCCCCAGAAGCTCTTCGAGGCCGAGCCGACCGAGACCACGTAGGCGGCGGCGGTCCCGTCGCCCGCGAACGACCCGGGCGTCGGGCCGTCCATCGTCAGCTCCGCCAGCACCTCGTCGCCGATGATCGCCGTGCGGTACCGGCGCGCGAGCGCGCGCACCCGGGCACGGTCCTCGTCGCTCAGGCTCGTGCCTGTGGGGTTGCGGTGGGTGGGGATCAGGTAGACCAGCCGCGGCGCCACCTGACGCAGGGTCGACTCGAGCAGGTCGATGTCGAGGCCGGTCTCGCCGGAGGGCACCGGCACCGGTCGGGCGCCCGCGGCCCGCACCACGTCGATCGCGTGGGGGTAGGTGGGGTGCTCGACGACCACCCGGTCCCCGGGACCGGCGTGCGCGTTGACCAGGAGATGGATGGCCTGCTGGGCGCCGGTGGTCACCAGCAGCTGGTCGGGCGTCGTCGGCGTGCCGCGCTGCGTGTACCAGCGCGCGATCGCCTCCCGCAGGACAAGCAGCCCCTGGGGCGAGTAGCCGGTGCCGGCCATGTGGCGGGGGAGCGCGTCGAGAGCGGCCAGGTACGCGCCGTGCAGCGACGACGGGGCCGACGGTGCCGCCATCGCGAGGTCGACGATCCCCGGCTCGTCCCTGACGGACTCCGCCATGGAGACGCGAGCGCCCGGGCCGGACGGCAGGGTGGTGACCGTGCCCGAGCCTCGGCGGCTCACCAGGTAGCCCTCGTCGCGGAGCAGGCCGTAGGTGGCGGTGGTCGTCGTGCGGGACACACCCGCGGCGTCGGCGAGCTCGCGTTCGCTGGGTAGCCGGGTGCTCAGCGGCACCGTGCCGGACAGGATCGCGGCGCGCACGGCGTCCGCCAGCGCCAGGTACGCCGGCCCGGGACGCTGCCACGCACCGAGCACGGCGCCGAGGCGGTGGCCACTGATCCGCCGGTCGGCGGGCAAGTCGGAGATTGTCACGAGGCCACTATGGCAGAAGTGGCTATGGAAAGAATAGCCAAGAGTGGCCCAGCATTGCCGACCATGAGCATGTGGATACCCGTCCTGCTGATCCTCGCGAGCCTCGTCGTCGCACTCGCCCACGTCGTCCGACAGGACGGCTTGGGGCACCGGCCACCGCCGGCGTCGCACGCCCACTGGTTCGAGCAGCGCCCGTGAGCGCCCGCGACGAGCGCACGTATGCTCGCGCGGTGCCGACGTGGACCGCTCCCGACGCGCGTCCCGTGCGTCGAGGCGTGCAGCTGCTCGCCGGTCTCGTCCTCTATGCCCTGTCGATCGCGATGCTCGTCGACGCCGGCCTGGGCAGCATGCCGTGGGACGTCCTCACCCAGGGGATCGTCCGCCACACCGACCTGTCGTTCGGCACGGTGACGCTGCTGGTCGGCCTGGTCGTCCTCGCGTGCTGGATCCCGCTGCGGCAGCGCCCCGGGATCGGCACGGTCGCGAACGTGGTGGTCATCAGCGTGCTCGTGGACCCGTTCCTGACCCTGCTCGGGGGCCTGCACGACGCGATGGGCGTCCGCATCGCGCTCGCGGTCGGCGGCATCGTGCTCAACGGGCTGGCGACCGGCCTGTACGTCGGTGCCCGCCTCGGTCCCGGACCGCGCGACGGCCTGATGACCGGGCTCGTGCGCCGGACCGGGCGGTCCGTGCGGCTGGTCCGGACGAGCATCGAGGTCGCCGTCGTCGCGGTCGGCTGGGTGCTGGGCGGGACGGTCGGGTTCGCGACGCTGGCCTACGCGCTCGCGATCGGCCCGCTCGTGCACGTGTTCCTGGCGTGGCTCACCGTGGCCGAGGTCCGGGTCGAGGAGCCGGTCGCGGCCCCGGACAGAGTCCGGGGCCGGCTCGCCGGTCAGCGGGCGGGCGGTGCGTTCCTCGCGGTCTCGGCAGGGTCGGAGACCACCGAGTCGCCCAGGATCGTGTCGATCCGCGCCAGCAGCTCCGCCGGGATGGTCACCCCGGACGCCTTGACGTTCTCGGTGACCTGCTCCGGGCGCGACGCGCCGATGATCGCGGCGGCGACGTTCTCGTTCTGCAGCACCCACGCCACGGCCAGCTGCGCCAGCGACAGGCCGAGCTCGTCGGCCACGGGCGTGAGGTCCTGCACCCGCTGCAGCACGTCCGGCTTCTCCAGGAAGCGCCCGATCATCCGGGCCCCGCCCTTGTCGTCGGTCGCCCGCGACCCGGCGGGCGGTGCCTGACCCGGCTTGTACTTGCCGGTGAGCACGCCCTGGGCGACGGGGGACCAGACGATCTGGGAGACGCCGAGCTCGGCCGACGTGGGGACGACCTCGCCCTCGATGACCCGCCACAGCGCGGAGTACTGCGGCTGGTTCGAGATGAGCTGGACGCCGAGGTCCTTGGCCAGCGCGTGCCCGGCGCGGATCTGCGGGGCGGTCCACTCCGAGACGCCGATGTACAGGGCCTTGCCGGCGCGCACGACGTCGGCGAACGCCTGCATCGTCTCCTCGAGCGGCGTCGACTCGTCGTACCGGTGTGCCTGGTAGAGGTCCACGTAGTCGGTCTGGAGGCGCTGCAGGGAGCCGTCGATCGACTCGAGGATGTGCTTGCGCGACAGCCCGCTGTCGTTGGCGCCGCCGGGGCCGGTGGGCCAGTAGACCTTGGTGAAGATCTCGAGCGACTGGCGCCGCTCGCCCTTCAGCGCCTCGCCGAGGACGGTCTCGGCCTTGGTGTTGGCGTAGACGTCGGCGGTGTCGAAGCTGGTGATGCCCGCGTCGAGCGCGGCGCGCACACAGGCCTTCGCGGTGTCGTTCTCCACCTGCGAGCCGTGCGTGAGCCAGTTGCCGTAGGTGATCTCGGTGATCTTCAGGCCGGAACGGCCCAGGTAGCGGTAGGAAACCATGGCCGCCACCCTACGGCGGCGTCAGGCGGGTCGCTGCCCGTGCTTGACCTGCGGCTTGGGCATGCGCGACGGGCGGATCTGGAACGCCCGCAGGACGCCGTACATCGCCGCGCCGCGGGGGATCTGCTCGATCCCGAACTTGGCGATCAGCCGCTTCTTCACGCTGCGCCACATCAGCCAGCCGTCGATGACCGCCGCGATGATGTAGATGTACAGGGCCAGGATCGCGAACACCGCGAAGCCGGTCTTGGCGAGCGCGAACTGGATGACGAGGAACACCGCCGCCACCGGCAGGAAGAACTCGCCGAGGTTCCAGCGGGCGTCGACGGCGTCGCGGATGTACCGGCGCACGGGCCCGCGGTCCTTGAGCGGCATGTTGCGCTCGTCGCCGGTCTGCATCGCGCGGTACTCGATGTCGCGCTGTGCCTTGGCCTGCTCGCGGCCGGCCTTCTTGGTGGTCGGAGCCACCAGCGGGCGCTTGTTCGCGGCCTCGGAGACCTTGCGCTTCGGTGTCGGGCGGCCCTTGCCCGCGTCCGAGGGCGGGGTGCTCTCCGTCAGGGCGGGAGTCACGGGCTGGGGGTCGTTGCTGCGTCCGAACACCCCGCCAGGGTAGTCGAGTAGCGTGCCTGTCCGTGACCGACGCCTCCCCCCTCTCCTCCGTCCTCCCCGGCGACCGCACGGACGCCCTGCGGTCCAGGACCGCCTCCGCGTTCGGCGCACTGCGCGCCGACCTCGAGGACCTCGTCCGGATCCCGAGCGTGTCCAACGCCGAGTTCGACCAGGCGCACGTCGCGGCGAGCGCGGACGCCGTCGTGGCGCTCCTGCGCGGCGCCGGCATCGACGACGTGCAGGTGCTCTCCGTCCCGGGTGGTGCGCCGGCGGTCGTCGGCCGCCGACCCGCCCCCGAGGGCGCACCGACCGTCCTGCTGTACGCGCACCACGACGTCCAGCCGCCCGGCGACGACGCCGACTGGGACAGCCCGCCGTTCGAGCCGACCGAGCGCGGCGGACGGCTGTTCGGCCGGGGCGCCGCCGACGACAAGGCCGGTGTCATCGCGCACGTCGGCGCGCTGCGCGTGCTCGGCGACGAGCTCGGCGTGGGCGTGACCGTCTTCATCGAGGGCGAGGAGGAGATCGGTTCGCCGACCTTCGCCGGCTTCCTGCACACCTACCGCGACCTGCTCGAGGCGGACGTCATCGTCGTCGCCGACTCGTCCAACTGGGCCGTCGGGGTGCCGGGCCTGACCACGTCGCTGCGCGGTCTGGTCGACTGCGTCGTCGAGGTCGCCGTGCTCGAGCACGCCATCCACTCCGGGATGTTCGGCGGCCCGGTCCTCGACGCGCCGACCCTGCTCGCCCGCCTGATCACGACCCTGCACGACGACGACGGCAACGTCGCGGTCGAGGGCCTCGTGCACGCCCCCGACCCCTCGGTCGACTACGACGAGGCGGCGTTCCGCGCCGACACCAGCCTGCTGGACGGGGTCCGGCTGGCGGGCACCGGACCGATCACCGCCCGGCTGTGGACGCGTCCGGCGATCGGCGTCATCGGCTTCGACGCCCCCCGCGTCGCCAGCGCGTCGAACACCATCACCCCACGGGCGTCGGCCAAGCTCTCGGTCCGCATCGCTCCGGGGCAGGACCCGTCGGAGGCGATGGCTGCCCTGCGTGCCCACCTGGAGGGTCATGCCCCGTTCGGTGCACGGGTCACCGTGACCGACGGCGAGCAGGGCAAGCCGTTCCAGGCGCCGGCCGACTCCAGCGCGATGCAGGCCGCGCGCTGGGCGTTCGCGCAGTCGTGGGGGACCGAGCCCGTGGACATCGGCGTGGGCGGGTCCATCCCGTTCATCGCCGACCTGCTGGACGTCTACCCGGACGCGGCGATCCTGGTCACCGGCGTCGAGGACCCCGACTCCCGCGCCCACGGCGCCAACGAGTCGGTGCACCTGGGGGAGCTGGAGAAGGTCGTGCTGGCCGAGGCGCTGCTGCTGGAGCGGCTCGCGGCCGGCTGAGCGTCAGGCGGTCTCGCGGTGGGCGACGCCGACGGCCTCGGCCCACGCCTGCACCTCCGCGGGGAGCTCGGGCGAGGGGCCGTCGTGCGTGCCCAGCAGGTCGATGACGTCCGGGGCCGGCACGCGGGACCCGTCCCGGGCGAGGAACCGGCCGGCGATCACGCCGCGGGCCACATGCTCGCCCCGGCGGGTGAAGGTCTGCTCGAGGTACGCGCAGCGAGGGTCCCAGCCGAGCAGCCGGGTGCTGATCTCGAAGCGCTGGCCCAGCGTGAGGGAGCGGCGGTAGGAGATGGTCGACGACGCGACGACGGGGTACCAGCCGCGGTTGTTGAGCAGCGGGAACGCGCCGAGGTCGGCGAGGAAGTTGCTGCGTGCCACGTCCATCATCTGCAGGTAGACGCCGTTGTTCACGTGCCGGTAGAAGTCGAGGTCGCCCAGGCGCACCCGCAGGCGCGTGAGGGAGGGGTCGAACAGACCCTGCCCGGGGATGGCACGGCGGGGGCGGGTCGTGGCCAGGGCGAGCTGGATCATCCGGGTCATCCGCCGGATGTTACCCGCGGGTAGGTACGACGGGAACGGTAGGTCCCGGTCAGACCGGCGGCTCGGGGTCGTACTGGATCTCGCGGCGCACGGCGCGCGCGACGTCGACCGACTCGAGCCGGGCGACCAGGTGCAGGGCCATGTCGATCCCCGCGGACACGCCTGCCGAGGTGACCACGTCACCGTCGTCGACGAACCGGGCCTCGGTGTCCAGCAGCACGCTGGGGTCGATCACGGCGAGCTCGTCGAACGCGCTCCAGTGCGTGGTCGCCGGGCGGCCCGAGAGCAGGCCCGCGGCCGCGTACACGAGCGCTCCGGTGCAGACGCTGGCCATCAGGGCAGTGGTGGCACGCGTCGCGCGCACCCAGTCGAGATGAGCGGCGTCGCGCAGCAGCGCACGAGTGCCGAAGCCTCCCGGGTACACCAGGACGTGCAGGGGGCCGACGTCGTCCGCGCCGGTGTCCGGGACGAGCCGCAGTCCCTTGGCGCAGCGGATCCCGCTGCCGTCCCGCGAGAAGGTCACCACCTCGGGCCGCAGCTCGGAGACGTTCGCCCAGGCGGACAGGACCTCGTACGGCCCGACGACGTCCAGCTCCTCGGCGTCGTCGAACACGAAGATGCCCACCCGCAGGTGGTGCCCCGTCGGCATGCTCAGTAGCCCGGCAGCGCGAGCATCTGGTCGAGTGCCACGCGTGCCCAGTGCGCGTCGTCGGCGTCCACGACGATCCGGTTGACCGGCCGGCCCGCCACCAGCGACTCCATCGCCCACACCAGGTGCGGCAGGTCGATGCGGTTCATGGTCGAGCAGAAGCAGACCGTGGAGTCGAGGTAGTGGATGTTCTTGTCCGGGTGCGCGGCGGCGAGCCGGCGCACCAGGTTGAGCTCGGTGCCGACGGCCCAGGAGCTGCCCGGCGCGGCGGCGTCGAGCGCCTTGACGATGTACTCGGTCGAGCCCACCAGGTCCGCCGCGAGGACCACCTCGTGCTGGCACTCGGGGTGCACGATCACGGTGACGTCGGGCACCGCCGCCCGCATGTCGGTGACGTTCCGGACCGAGAACCGGCCGTGCACCGAGCAGTGGCCGCGCCACAGGATCATCCGCGCGTCGCGCAGCTGCTGGGTGGTCAGACCGCCGCCCGGCTTGCGCGGGTCGAACACGACGCAGTCGTCGAGCGACAGGCCCAGCTGCTGGACCGCGGTGTTGCGGCCGAGGTGCTGGTCGGGCATGAACAGCACCTTGCCGGTGCCGGCCACGCCGCCGACCTTGTCGAACGCCCAGCGCAGAGCGACGTGCGCGTTGGACGACGTGCAGATCGTCCCGCCGTGGCGGCCGGTGAACGCCTTGATCGACGCCGCGGAGTTCATGTAGGTCACGGGCACGGTCGACTCGGCGACGCCGGCGTCGATCAGCACGTCCCACGCGTCCTCGACCTGGTCGATGGCCGCCATGTCCGCCATGGAGCAGCCCGCCGCGAGGTCCGGGAGGATCACCTGCTGCTGGTCGGACGTGAGGATGTCGGCGGACTCGGCCATGAAGTGCACGCCGCAGAAGATGATGAACTCGGCCTCGGGCCGGGCCGCGGCCTCGCGCGCGAGCTTGAAGGAGTCGCCGGTGACGTCGGCGAACTCGATGACCTCGTCGCGCTGGTAGTGGTGCCCGAGGACGAAGGCGCGGCTGCCGAGGGCCGCACGGGCCGCGCGGGCGCGCTCGACCAGGTCGGGGTCGCTCGGTGCGGGCAGGCCGCCGACGCACTCGACGCCACGTTCGGAGTCGAGGTCGACGCCGCGTCCCAGCAGCAGGAGGGCCGACGGAGCCGGCTCGGAGAAGGTGCTCACGCTCACGTCGCGATCTTCCCACACGGTGACGGTGCGTTCGCGGTCGGCCGCCGTGCCACGATGCACGGCGTGCGCGTGCTCATCGCCCCCGACAGCTTCGGCTCGAGCCTCACGGCCGACGAGGCCGCCCAGGCCATCGCCGGGGCGTGGCGATCGACGGCGCCGCGCGACGAGGTCACGGTGTGCCCGCTGTCGGACGGCGGACCGGGGTTCGTCGCGGTCCTGCACGCGTCCCTCGGCGGCGAGCTGGTCGCGGTGACCGTGACCTCGCCGGTCGGTGTGCCGGTGCCCGCCGTGATCCTGCGGGTGGGGACGACGGTCTACCTCGAGTCCGCTCAGGCGATCGGCCTGCCGCTGGTGCCGGCCGAGCTCCGCGACCCGACGCGCACCTCGAGCCGCGGCGCCGGTGAGCTGGTGGCAGCCGCGCTCGACCTCGGGGCCCGCCGCGTCGTCGTCGGTCTCGGCGGCTCCGCGACCAACGACGGCGGAGCGGGCGCCCTCGTCGGGCTCGCCCGCGCCCTCGGCCTCGACGGGCCCGGCGACCTGCTGGACTCCGGGGGCGGGTCGCTCGGGTCGGTGACGCCGGACGACCTGGCCGGGCTGCGCGACCTGCGCGCCCGGCTGCGCGGCGTCGAGCTGGTGGTGGCGACGGACGTCGACGTCCCGCTGCTCGGACTGCACGGTGCGAGCGCCGGCTTCGCCCCGCAGAAGGGTGCGACGCCGGAGCAGGCGCAAGACCTGGAGCGCGCGCTCGGACACTTCGCGCACGCCGCGACAGCCGCCCTGGGGGATGCGGTCCGCCCCGACCTGCTCGCCGGCGCGCGTGCCACCTCGGCGACCTCACGTCTGGCGGCGGCACCCGGCGCGGGGGCTGCGGGCGGGCTCGGGTTCGGGCTGGCGCTGCTCGGCGCGCGGCTGGTACCCGGTTCCGTGTTCGTCGCCGACGCCGTGGGGCTCGACACGCTCATCGCGGACCACGACGTCGTCGTCACCGGGGAAGGCCGCTTCGACTGGCAGTCCCTGCACGGGAAGGTCGCGTCCGAGGTGGCGTCGCGTGCGCTGGCCCACGCCGTCCCGACCGTCGTCGTCGCGGGGGAGGTGCTGGTCGGCCGCCGCGAGCTGTCGGCCGCGGGGATCACGGCCGCCTACGCGGTCGGTGAGAGCCCCGAGCAGGTCGCCGCCGCGCTGGCCGCGCCCGCGGAGACCCTCGCGGCCCGCGCGGCCCGCGTGGCGAGAACCTGGTCACGTTGAGCGGGATGTCGTCGTCGGGGTCGTACCCTGGAGGGGAACAACCTCGGGGCCGGCTCTGTTGCCAGAGGTTGACGCAACAGAAGTGCTGTCCAGCGAGCACCCAGGAGAGACCATGAGCGAGACCACCGCGACCGAGACCGCGACCGAGACGCACGGCGTCCTCCTCACCGACTTCGCCGCCTCGAAGGTCCGCAGCCTCCTCGAGCAGGAAGGCCGCGACGACCTCCGTCTCCGTGTCGCCGTCCAGCCCGGTGGYTGCTCCGGCCTGATCTACCAGCTGTACTTCGACGAGCGTGTCCTCGACGGCGACGTCGTCAAGGACTACGACGGTGTCGAGGTCGTCGTCGACCGCATGAGCGTCCCGTACCTCGAGGGCGCGACGATCGACTTCGCCGACTCGATCGAGAAGCAGGGCTTCACGATCGACAACCCGAACGCCGGCAGCGCCTGCGCGTGCGGCGGCTCGTTCAGCTGAGCTGAGCAACCGGCGACGGCCCGGATCCCCTCGGGGACCGGGCCGTCGTCATGCGTGCGTCCGCACGGTGAGCGTGTGGACGCCGTCGTGCTCGGTGGCGCCGACCATCGCGTGCCCGCGCATCCGCGCCCACGCGGGCACGTCGTGCACCGCGGCGGGATCCGTGGCGAGCACGGTGAGCTCCGAACCTGGTGGGGCGTCGGCCGCCGCACGGGCCAGCCGGATCACCGGCGCCGGGCAGCGCAGCCCGCGGGCGTCCACCGTGATCACAGGCCGCCGACCCCCCAGGCCTCCCGCACTCCGGCGACGATCCCCGGCAGCTCGGCGAGGAACCGCTCGACGTCCTCCTCCTGGGTGCCACGGGGGAGCGCCAGCCGGATGTTGCCGTGCGTCAGGGCGCCCATGGCCGCGAGCACGTGGCTCGGCTCGAGGGCGCTCGACGTGCAGGCGGACCCCGAACCGACCGCGAACCCGCGTGCGTCCAGCGCGGACAGCAACGCCTCGCCCTCGACGTAGAGGCACGAGAACGTGACGACGTGGGGCAGGCGATCGACCGGGTGCCCGACGACCTCGACGTCGGGGACCTCGGCGGCCACGCGCGTCCGGATCGTCTCCACGAGGAGGCGTCGGGAGGCGTCGTCGGCCGACCGCGTCGAGACGGCCACCTGCAGCGCGACCGCCGCGGCGAGCGCAGCGGGCACGCTCACGCCGCCGGGGAACCAGCGGTCCTCGTCCTCGGGCCAGTCGGGCGAGCGCCGGACCCCGGAGCGGGTCACCAGCACGCCGAGCCCCGCCGGGCCGCCCCAGTCGCCCGCGTCGGCGGCGAGCAGGTCCCAGGTGGCTCCGACGTCCACGTGACCCAGGCTGGCACCCGCGTCGACGAGGAGGGGCACACCCGCGGCACGGGCGGCGGCGTGCACCGCGTCGACGGGCTGGAGGGTGCCCACCTCACCGTTCGCGTGCTGCAGCGCGGCGAGCGCGACACCCGGCTGCGCGAGGGCGTCGCTGAACGCGTCGGCGTCGACCCGGCCGTCGCGGTCCACGCCGACCGTCACCCGGGCACCGACGAAGTCCGCGGCGTTCAGCACGGCCGCCCGCTCGACCGCACCGACGACGACCTGCGTCCCGGTGCGGCGCCGACCGCGGGCCACCGCTCGGACCGCCCCGTGCAGAGCGGCCGTGTGGGAGGGAGCGAGGTCGACCTCCTCGGTCCGCGCGCCGACCACGGAGGCGATCGCCTCGCGCGCGCCGTCGAGCAGCATGCGCGCGCGCCGGCCCTCAGCGTGCAGCCGTCGCGGATCGGCCCAGCCCTGGTCCAGCGCCTCGAGGAACGCGGTCCGGGCCTCCGGCAGCAGCGGCGCCCGGCCGCCGGCGTCGAGGACTGCCCGCCGGGCAGTGGCGTGCGTCACAGCGCCCGGTCCCGCGGACGTGTCGGGCTCGAGGTCGCGACTGCTGCTCACGGGGGCACCGTAACCCCGCGGAGGCGTGACCAGGCGCGGGACGACCGGCTTCCGGGTCGCAGGCGATCGTCGGACGCGGTGGAGGTCTCGCGGTGTGATGGTGCTGACACCGTGTCGCGAAAGGGTGTCGTYAGCACGAAAGGATGTGGTCGGCGCGCTAGGCTGCACGGGTCGAGGACGAAGGTCCCGGGTGGCTCCCTCCAGCAGTGCTCGAGGGCGTCGACGGGACGCGAGTGAGAGGTCCCCCGTTGCACCCGGACACCCCCCGTCGCACGCGGCGACCAGCCCTGTTGCTGGCCGGCCTGCTTGGCGTCGCCGCCGTCGTCCTCAGCGGTTGTTCCGCCGAGGTGCAGCGAGGCTTCCTGCCCGGCAGCTCGGACGCCGAGATCACCGATCAGACAGGCCGCATCGCCAACCTGTGGGTCGGGTCGTGGATCGCCGCCCTGATCGTCGGCCTGATCACCTGGGGCCTGATGCTCTGGTGCGTCGCGGTCTACCGGAAGCGCAAGGGTGACGACACCCTCCCCGTGCAGCTGCGGTACCACGTGCCGCTCGAGGTCATGTACGTGATCCTGCCGATCATCATGGTCGGGGTGCTCTTCTACTACACGAACCGGGACACCTCGGCGATCGTCGACACCTCCGCCGAGCCGGACCTCCACGTGCAGGTCATCGGCAAGCAGTGGAGCTGGGACTTCAACTACCTCGACGACGACGCGTTCGACACCGGTCAGCACGCGCAGAACGTCGGCTCCGCCGGCACCGGCGTGCTGAAGGACCAGGTCACCCTGTACCTCCCGGTCGACGAGCGGGTCGAGTTCACCCTCGACTCCCGCGACGTCATCCACTCGTTCTGGGTCCCCGCCTTCCTGTTCAAGATGGACATGATCCCGGGCAAGACGAACACGTTCCAGGTCACCCCCACCGAGGAGGGCACCTACCTGGGCAAGTGCGCCGAGCTCTGCGGCGAGTACCACTCGTCGATGCTGTTCAACGTGAAGGTCGTGACGCGCGAGGAGTACGACGCGCACATCGAGGAGCTCAAGGCCCAGGGTCAGGAAGGCTCGCTCGGTCTCGAGTACAGCCGCCAGCAGGACCTGGACAGCGCTCCGAAGGAAGGCGAGAACTGATGGYCGCCGTCGCGGAGCACATCCCCGGCCTGGCGCCGTCGCGCCAGACCCTCGGGCGCACGGTGATCAAGTGGATCACCTCGACCGACCACAAGACCATCGGGTACCTGTACCTGATCACGTCGTTCGTCTGGTTCGCCATCGGCGGCATCCTGGCGCTGCTCATCCGCGCCGAGCTGTTCGCGCCCGGCATGGACATCTTCCAGTCGCGCGAGCAGTACAACCAGGCGTTCACCATGCACGGCACGATCATGCTGCTGCTGTTCGCGACGCCCCTGTTCGCGGGCTTCGCCAACGTGATCATGCCGCTGCAGATCGGCGCGCCCGACGTCGCGTTCCCGCGGCTCAACATGCTCGCGTACTGGATGTTCTTCTTCGGCGGAACGATCGCCGGCGCCGGGTTCTTCACGCCGCAGGGCGCGGCCTCGTTCGGGTGGTTCGCGTACGCACCGCTCTCGAACACCGTGTACTCGCCGGGACTCGGTGGTGACCTCTGGGTCTTCGGCCTCGCGTTCGCCGGCTTCGGCACCATCCTCGGTGCCGTCAACTTCATCACCACGATCGTCACCATGCGCGCGCCCGGCATGACGATGTTCCGGATGCCGATCTTCACCTGGAACACCCTGGTGACGTCGCTCCTGGTACTCATGGCGTTCCCGCCGCTGGCCGCCGCGCTGTTCGCCCTCGGTGCCGACCGCCGCCTCGGCGCGCAGGTGTTCAACCCCGAGAACGGTGGGGCCATCCTCTGGCAACACCTGTTCTGGTTCTTCGGGCACCCCGAGGTCTACATCATCGCGCTGCCGTTCTTCGGCATCGTCACCGAGATCCTGCCGGTGTTCAGCCGCAAGCCGATCTTCGGCTACAAGGGTCTGGTCTACGCGACGATCGCGATCGCCGCCCTGTCCGTGACCGTGTGGGCCCACCACATGTACGTGACGGGCTCGGTGCTCCTGCCGTTCTTCGCCTTCATGACGATGCTCATCGCGGTGCCGACCGGTGTGAAGTTCTTCAACTGGATCGGCACGATGTGGCGCGGCAAGCTCACGTTCGAGACGCCGATGCTCTGGACCATCGGCTTCCTCGTCACGTTCCTCTTTGGTGGTCTGACCGGCGTCATCCTGTCCAGCCCCGCGCTCGACTTCTCGCTCTCGGACTCGTACTTCGTGGTCGCGCACTTCCACTACGTCGTGTTCGGCACCGTGGTGTTCGCCATGTTCGCGGGCTTCTACTTCTGGTGGCCCAAGATGACGGGCCGGATGCTCGACGAGAAGCTGGGCAAGATCCACTTCTGGATGCTGTTCATCGGCTTCCACACGACGTTCCTCATCCAGCACTGGCTGGGCGTCAAGGGCATGCCGCGTCGGTACGCGGACTACTCACCGGACGACGGCTTCACGTGGATGAACCAGCTGTCGACCGTCGGTGCGGTCATCCTCGCCGCCTCGACGCTGCCGTTCCTCTGGAACGTCTACACGACCTGGCGCAACGCCCCGCTGGTCACGGTCGACGACCCCTGGGGGTACGGCRMSTCGCTCGAGTGGGCCACCAGCTGCCCGCCGCCGCGGCACAACTTCACGTCGCTGCCGCGGATCCGCTCCGAGCGCCCCGCCTTCGACCTGCACCACCCCGAGGTCGCCGCCATGGACCACGTCGAGCCCAACCCGGGCCCGCTGGACTGGGAGGCCGACAGGCGTGGCGAGAGCGAGGTCGCGACCGACCGCGTGGTGAACGACAAGGGTGAGCAGGAGCAGTCGTCCGCGACCATCGTCGACGRCCGGCCGCGCACCGACGAGGAGGGCACCCGATGAAGCTCGAGACCAAGCTCTTCCTCTACGGGGTGCTGTTCTTCGTCCCCGTCGGGCTGATCTACGCCGCGTGGAGCAAGGGCGAGCCGGTCGGCACCGTGGGCATCCCGCTCGTCGGCGGCCTGGTGGGCATGATCGGCGCCTACTTCGCGCTCCTGTCCCGCCGCATCGACGACCGCCCGGAGGACGACCCGCTCGGCGAGATCGAGCAGGGCGCCGGCGACCAGGGTGTGTTCAGCCCGTGGAGCTGGTGGCCGCTGGTGCTCGGCGTGTCCGGCGCGCTCACGTTCGCCGGCCTCGCGGTCGGCTGGTGGCTCTCGTACATCGGCATCGCGTTCGGCGTCATCGGCCTGGTCGGCTGGGTGTTCGAGTTCTCCCGCGGCCAGCACGCGCACTGATCTGCCCCCGGAAAGGCCCTCACCGCCAGTGGGGGCCTTTCCTGCGCGTGCTGCGCTAGCGTCGGCGGTATGAGGCATTCGCGTAGACCTGCGGCCCGTTTCCTCGTGCTCGTCGTCGTCGCTGGGGGTGCGCTCGCGGGATGTGCGAGCAGCTCCGGCTCGGGTGCCGAGCTCTCGGGGACCGACGTCGAGGGGAAGTGGACGCAGACGGACTCCAAGCCACCGGTCTACCTCGAGCTCGCCGAAGACGGCGGTCTCACCGGCAGTGACGGCTGCAACCAGCTCACGGGGTCCTGGGAGGTCGACGGGACCGGGGTCGACTTCGGGGACCTGGGAGCGACGATGATGGCCTGTGAGGACGTCGACACGTGGCTCTCGGGTGCCGCGTCGGCGACCGTCGACGGCGACGAGATGACGATCCTCGGCGACGGCGGCAAGGAGATCGGGACGCTGGAGAAGTCTGAGTGAACCGATCCCGGGCGACCGCGTCGATCATCGCCGTCACGCTCGCGGGTGCGGCGCTGGCGGCCTGTGCCGACGGCTCCGCGGGCAGCGCTCCTGTCGAGGACGTCGCAGGCGTGTGGGGCATGCAGGACACCGAGGGGATCGCCTCGCTCGAGCTGGCCGAGGACGGCACCGCCACCGGCACCGACGGGTGCAACCGGATGGTCGGGACCTGGGAGCAGAACGACACCCAGGTGGCGTTCGGGGAGTGGGCCACGACACGGATGGCCTGCCAGAGCGTCGACACCTGGCTGTCCCTGGCGGTGAAGGCGACGCTCGAGGGCGAGAACCTCGTCTTCGTCGACGAGAACGGCATCGAGATCGGCACGCTCCAGCCAAACTCCTGAACGACACGGCTGAGGGCCACCTCCGCGGACGGGGGCGGCCCTCAGCCGTTGCTGCAGGTCGTCAGACGGCGACGATGAGCCCCGCGGTCTGGGTGCGCGCGCGGTCGAACCGCGCGGCGGCGTCAGCCCAGTTCACGATGTTCCACCACGCCTTGACATAGTCCGCCTTGACGTTGACGTAGTCGAGGTAGAACGCGTGCTCCCACATGTCGAGGACGACGACGGGGACCAGGCCGAGGGCGATGTTGCTCTGCTGGTCGTACAGCTGCACGATCACGAGCTTCTGACCGATCGAGTCCCACGCGAGGATCGACCAGCCCGACCCCTGGATGCCGAGGGCGTTGGCGGCGAAGTGCTTCTGGAACGCCTCGAACGAGCCGAAGAACTCGTCGACCGCGGCGCCCAGCTCCCCGGTGGGCTTGTCGCCGCCGTCGGGGGAGAGGTTCTGCCAGAACACGGAGTGGTTGACGTGACCACCGAGGTTGAACGCGAGGTTCTTCTCGTGCAGGTTCACGGCGGCGAAGTCGTCGGCCGCGCGGGCGGCGGCGAGCTTCTCCAGCGCGGTGTTGGCGCCGGTCACGTACGCGGCGTGGTGCTTGTCATGGTGCAGCTCCATGATCCGGCCCGAGATGTGCGGCTCGAGGGCCGCGTAGTCGTAGGGCAGATCCGGAAGCGAGTAGTCAGCCATGCGTGAGTACACCTCTCCTGCGTCGGTCTGGGACCGCATGCCGCGGTCCGCTCTGTACAGAGGAACCCCCCCCCCCCCCCGACTCCACGGTCAACTCTTGCTCAGGATCAGCGATTCCGCCCGTCGGGCGTCGTCTCATCCTGCGGATCCACCAGGTGCTGCCCGCCACCGACGGCACCGGTCAGGGCGGCCGGTGCGTGCTCGTCGGCCGGACCCACGGCGTCGTGCTCGCCGTGCGAGTGCGACGCGGCCAGCTCGGCGGGCGTGACGGGCTCGATGCGGTCCTCGTAGAACGTCTGCGAGAGGCGCTGGCGCATCCGGTCGAGCGCGTAGCCCTTGCGCCGCACGCCGCGGGAGTCCTCGGCCGGCTCGATCTCCAGCGGACGGATGGCGTCGTGCTGCACCCGCAGCCAGCGCTCGTGGGCGTCCAGCGGCTTGTGCACCTCGATGTACTCACCGTTGGCGAACCGGACGATGCGGCCGGTCTCGTGACCGTGCAGGACGAGCTCGCGGTCCTTGCGCTGCAGGCCGAGGCAGATCCGCTTGGTCACCCAGAACGCGAACGCCGGCCCGACGAAGATCAGCACGCGGAACACCCACGTGATGTCGTTGATCGACAGGCGGAAGTGCGTCGCGATCAGGTCGTTGGACCCGGCCAGCACGAGGATGAAGAACGCGGTCAGCAGCGAGACGCCGAACGCCGTCCGGAACGGTCGGTTGCGCGGGCGGTCGAGCACGTGGTGCTCGCGCTTGTCACCGGTCGCGAACGCCTCGATGAACGGGTACGCGGCCAGCAGCGTGAACAGGATGCCCGGCACCACCATGGCCGGGATCAGCACGTTGAGCGACACCGTGAACCCGAGCACGACGAACTCGGTGAACCCTGGCATCAGACGCAGGGATCCCTCGAGGAACAGCATGTACC